>PXCK01000239.1 GCA_003566635.1 Balneolia bacterium
ATCTTTAATTTTTTTTACCTCATTACTGCATGATGCTAACTGAAATACACCCCCTGTTGCCAGACCGGTTATTTATACTTTGGGAAAATTAATCTGCGGTAATCTGTGAAAATCTGCTTAATCAGTGGTAAAAGAACTAAAGGAGCTTACCGTGCTCGGTGTGCTATCATTGCAATCTTTGTGTTTTTTTCTCTAGCGAAGTCGCCAAGCCGCTAGTTTTTTTCTTACTCTTAAGTGTTTAATAATCATAAGTAATCTTTATTTTTTTTCTTCATTACTGCATGATGCTAACTGAAATACACCCCCAGTTACCAGACCGGTTATTTATACTTTGGGGAAATTAATCTGCGGTAATCTGTGAAAATCTGCTTAATCAGTGGTAAAATAACTAAAGGATTACGGGCTAAACCTTTATCCCATTTACCCAACCCTATATAATTTCCCACATTTTGCAGTTTCTTAATTCGTATCTTTATCGGTTAATGATTTTTTTTACTTAACTAACTAATTACCATTCATTTTCACTATGTCTGAGCTCAAAAATCTTGAAAAAATAGTTTCACTTTCTAAAGCAAGAGGTTTCATCTTTCAATCATCCGAAATTTATGGCGGGTTAGCTGCCGTATATGATTACGGACCACTTGGAACCGAACTCAAAAGAAAAATAAACCAGGCATGGTGGGCATCCATGACCCAAAAGCACGAAAATATTGTGGGGATTGATGCCGCAATTTTGATGCATCCAAAAGTTTGGAAAGCAAGCGGTCACGTTGATGGATTTAGCGACCCCATGATAGATGACAAAGAGTCAAAACGCCGTTATCGCGCCGATATGCTTATTGAAGATTACATCCTCAAACTTGAGCATAATGATAAAACAGATAAAGCCAAGGAAATACAACACCTGCTCGATACAGCCGGTACTCGAAAAAGTCTTACTGAAGATCTACATGATATCATCATGCAGGAAGAAATCCGGTCGCCCGATTCAGGTGCCTTCAATTGGACGGATGTTCGTCAATTCAACCTGATGTTTAGCACTCAATTTGGAGCTACATCTTCCGGAGAAGACTCTCAAGTTTATCTTCGTCCTGAAACGGCACAGGGTATTTTTGTGAATTTTTCAAATGTTATGAATACTTCGCGTCAGCAACCTCCGTTTGGTATTGCTCAAATTGGTAAAGCATTTCGTAATGAGGTTGTAGCCCGCCAGTTTGTTTTCAGAATGCGCGAATTTGAGCAAATGGAAATGCAATATTTCGTTAAGCCCGGTACCGATTCCGATTGGTATGACCAATGGAAAGCAGAGCGTATGGAATGGCATAAAAGCATCGGTATTCGAGAGAAAAACCTACGTTATGCCGATCACCCTAAAGATAAATTAGCTCACTACGCTAAGGCTGCTGTAGATATTCAGTACCAATTCCCTATCGGATGGCAAGAAGTAGAAGGAATTCACAACCGAACAGATTTTGACTTGAGCCAACACCAGGAGTTCTCGGGGAAAAAAATGGAGTATTTCGACCCTCAATCAAAAGATCGATACATTCCGTATGTTATTGAAACGTCAATCGGTCTTGATCGCTGTACACTAATGACTCTTTGTGATGCTTATCGCGAAGAGGAAGTGGCCGGAGATAAAGAGGGATCAACTGAAACGCGTACAGTTCTGAAACTTCATCCTAAACTTGCCCCAATAACAGCCGGAATCTTCCCATTGATGAAAAAGCCCGAATTGATGGAAAAAGCACGGGCAATTCAAGAGGATTTATCAGATACATGGAAAGTAGCCTTCGACGAAAAAGGCTCTATTGGAAAGCGTTATCGTCGACTTGACGAAGCAGGTACGCCCTATTGTATAACAGTAGATTTCGATAGTCTTGATGATAACTGCGCAACAATCCGTAATCGTGATACCATGCAGCAAGATCGAATCTCATTTGATAAAATTCACGACTACATCCGTAATGGCATCAAAGAATGGACGCCTGAGGATTGATTCCTGTTTTTAATTTGTTTATAAAAGTATGAGTAAATCGAAAGGTGAACATACAAATGAATACGGCATCATTCTTTTTGATGGAGTCTGTAATCTATGTAATGCATCTATCAATTTTGTGATAGACCGCGATAAAGACACCTACTTTCGCTATGCACCTTTGCAATCAGAAACCGGTCAGGATTTCCTCAAAAAAAATAATAAATCTCTGAGCGATTTCGACTCAATTATCCTTTTAGAGGGTGATACCTATCACACAAAATCTACTGCGGCATTGCGTATTGCACGTCGTTTAAGTGCTTTGTGGCCCATATTTTACGTTTTTATTGTAATTCCCAAAAGTATTCGGGATTTTGTTTACAATATAATCGCATCAAACCGATATAAGTGGTTTGGAAAATCGGACACCTGCCGGATTCCCACACCTGAACTGAAAAAATTATTTTTGAATTAATAGTACATGAAAGTAATCGAATTTTACGAGAAATCAACTGAACCGTTAATTTCGTTTGAAATCATCCCTCCTAAACGTGGAAGCTCCATCAAAACCGTATTTGATGCCCTCGATGAAGTTGTAGCTTTCAAACCACCCTTCATTGATATTACCTCGCATGCTGCTGAAGCCTATTACGAGGAATTGGAGGATGGAAGCGTTAAAAGGCACGTAAAACGTAAACGTCCGGGAACAATTGGTTTAAGCGCGGCTATAAAACACAGATACAATGTTGAGCCGGTACCCCACATCATTTGTAAGGGTTTTACTAAAGAAGAAACCGAAGACGCATTAATTGAGCTGAATTATTTGGGAATTCAAAATGTACTTGCTATTCGCGGTGACGACCCCGGTGCTCCTAAACCTTACAATAAGAACAGACAGACCAATGAGTACGCCATTGATCTGGTTCGCCAAATTAAGCGAATGAATCGCGGAGTATATTTAGAGCAAATGATGGATGCTACAACTACCGATTTTTGCGTTGGTGTAGGCGGATATCCCGAGAAACATTTTGAAGCTCCAAATCTAAACTGGGACATCCAACGATTGAAAGAAAAAGTGGATGCCGGTGCCGATTACATTGTAACTCAAATGTTTTTCGATAATCAGAAATATTTTGATTTTGTTGATGATTGCCGGGATGCTGGTATTAAAGTACCCATCATTCCAGGTTTAAAAATATTGACGAGCTACAACCAACTCACATCGCTTCCGCGTGCTTTCTACTTATCGCTACCGGAAACGTTGGCACATGAAGTTTCATCGAACCCTGACCGAGCCAAAGAAATTGGTATAGAGTGGAGTACCATGCAATGCAGAGAATTGTTGGATAAAGACGTTCAAGGTCTTCATTTTTATATAATGGCCAACCCTTCACCTGTGGTGAACTTGCTCAATAATCTACCCGGGGTGATTAAATCCACAGCATAAATGTGTAATGAGCTTGCGACAAGGCGGTACAATCACGCAGGCAGTATTCATATTGTTCTCGCTCTTTCATTATGCTCGCTTATTTTATTTAGCTGTAGTTCTACCCATAAAGCAACATCCCCAACGCATGAGGTTGAACAAGCACTGTTGCAACAATATGCAAAGTGGCAGGGAGCTCCTTATCGCCTTGGTGGTTTTGGCTTAGATGGTGTAGATTGCTCTGCGTTTGTGATGATAGTTTATCGGGATGCTTTTGGAATAGACATTCCAAGAACTACAGCCGACCAAATTACGTTTGGTAATCGTGTTAATCCGAGAAGGTTACGAATTGGAGATTTAGTATTTTTCCAGACAGGTCGCCGAACTTTACATGTTGGTATTTTACTTAGAGATGGTCGCTTTATGCACGCATCTACAAGTAGCGGTGTAATGATTTCGCATTTAGGAGAACCCTATTGGCGTGAACGATTTCTTAGGGTACAACGCATTTTAAATTGATTTGACTGAAAACATAAAGAATTAAGAACTGAATGAAACTATTAGTAAATATAGATCACGTAGCAACGCTACGAAACGCAAGATCGGAAGATTTTCCCGACCCAACCGAAGCAGCGATAATTTGTGAAAAAGCCGGGGCCGCCGGTATCGTATTTCATTTGAGAGAAGACCGTCGCCATATAAAAGATGCCGACGTTTATAAACTCAAAAAAGCCGTTAAAGGATTGCTTGATTTCGAAATGGGTGCAACAGATGAAATGTTATCCATCTGCACCGATATCAAGCCACACTTATGCACCTTGGTACCCGAAAAGAGAGAAGAAATTACAACCGAGGGCGGGTTAAATGTTGGGATGATTTTTGATGATTATAAAACAAGAGTGCTACCAAAATTAAAAGAGGCCGGAGTACCTGTTAGTTTATTTGTTGAACCGAGTGTAAAAGACATGGAGTTGTGTGCTGAACTAGGTGTGCCGGTTGTTGAACTACATACCGGAACGTTTGCAAATGCAACGGGAGACGACATTAAAAAAGAACTTAAACGGTTAAAAGAAGCTGCTGAAAGAGCTAACTCATTAGGAATTCAAGTTAATGCTGGACATGGTCTTAACTTTAATAATATAAGACCTTTTTTAGACCATGTTCCTTATGTTGATGAAATTAGTATCGGGCACGCACTTATTGCTGATGCCGTATTCAGAGGGCTGCCTACAACCGTAGGTGAAATGTGCGAAATCATCAACAGTTATAACTAAAGCAAGTATGACAAACTACGATCCGGATAGCGGTTATAAGTCGGGCTATATTGCAATTATTGGCAAACCAAATGCGGGTAAATCTACCCTTATGAATGCTATTTTAGGTACCAAACTTTCGATTGCCACCCATAAGATACAAACGACCCGACACCGCATAACCGGCGTATACTCGCACAAGGAGGGGCAAATTGTTTTTTTAGATACCCCGGGTATCATTCAGCCCAAATATGGCTTACATGAAAAAATGATGCGCGCAGTAGAAAGGGCGGCCAAAGATGCAGACATTGTCCTATTTTTAATCGACCCCAACGATTTACCTGACGAAGAGACTCTTAGTTGGATAAGCAAAAACATTAATAAAAAAGTTATTATTGCTATCAACAAAGCAGATGCCAATCAGGAATCTCAATTAAAAAGCGCAAATGATACTATAAGTGCGCAATTAGACAGCACCGATATACTTACCATATCAGCTATACAAAATATTGGTGTGCATGAACTTATCGAGTCTTTGTTAAAGTATCTTCCCGAAGGCCCGCCCTTCTATCCGCCGGACCAACTTAGTGACCAACCCGAACGGTTTTTCACGGCTGAATTAATACGTGAGCAGATCTTCCTTCAATATCAGGCCGAGATCCCCTACTCTACTGCTGTAAATATTATTTCATTCAATCGTGAAGCTGACATGGATCATATAGAGGCTGAGATTGTTGTGAATAGAAACAGTCAAAAAGGAATAATTATCGGCAAGGGCGGTAAGGCTCTTAAAAAGTTGAGCACAGCTGCTCGTGAGAACATTGAGGAGTTTACAGGTCGAAAATGTTTCCTGCGAATTCATGTAAAAGTGAGAGAAAAATGGAGAGATAAAGATATTTTTCTCCGTGATTTTGGTTATAATTGAAGCCATTATGAATACTAACGCAAAAGTGGTTTGCAAATGTCAAAACAGACGAACTGGTTTGTTATTAAAACCAAATCAAGATTTGAAAAGAAGCTAAATGCCATTTACGAAGAATTTGGTATTAAAACTTTTTTACCTCTTACCAAAGAGATAAGGCAGTGGTCTGACAGAAAAAAATGGGTGGAAGAGCCCGCCATACGTGGATACATCTTTGTACATACAAGTGAAGACCGCTTGGTTGATTTACTTCAACCGGAAGGTGCCGTTCATATATTGAGATACAATAAAGTTGCAGCTACTGTAAGTGAGGAAGAAATCGAGCTTATTCGTAAAATTGTAAATAATAAATACCGGTTTGAGGTTACCAACGATATATTCGAGGAAGGTGATAGAGTATTGGTAGTGATGGGTGGTTTTAAAGGATATGAGGGCGTTTGGGTTAGCAATAAAGCCAAGCAGTACATAGTCGTTCAGTTAGATAAAGCTAATATGGGTTTCAAGGTTGACATTCCGGCTGCCTATGTAAAAAAACTGGAACCAAGTGCGCAGTAAAACATTTAGTATTTGAAGTGCTAAAAAACCCTTTTCTTGATTGGGTCTTGAATTCATGCTGTGAAGTTAGCGCATCCTTTGTGACCGTTGTGGTGAATGAACACTTTTGCGACCCACCGGCAAGCCGGGGTAAGATTGCGACAAACTACACTTTACATCATTGAAAAAATTTACTGAACCACCAAGAACACTACGAATGCACAACGAACACGAAGCATCTTTTTTAGTATGAACCCACGTTGTGAACTTGGTGCATCCTTTGTGACCGTTGTGGTGAATGAACACTTTTGCGACC
>PXCK01000192.1 GCA_003566635.1 Balneolia bacterium
AACCTTCGCCTTCATAGCAAAAGTCTATTTTGTTATTACTGTTTGTTTGAAGACCAAAATCTCCACTTGTACTAACTGCAAAAATGGCGAGTTGGTCTGTACCGTTGTTGCTGGAAGAGCTGTCACTACATCCTGCTATAAAAAATGGTATTACTACCAGTGCCAGCAATAGATATTTAATTTTCATGATTTCTAGATTTTGGGTTAAGCATTAAATGATTGAGATTCATCTGTACTGATAAAGTTTTATAACTTATAAGAATATATTTGTACGTGTTTTTATTGATGAATTGGTGTCAAAATAGGCAATCATATTGGGTTAGCCAAAAAGTTAATGGTCAGGGTTAACTTGTATTTGGTTTGATTAAATGAAACAATTCAATATGGATGGTATTTTGTTGTCATTAGTTCGTACGTCGGTGATATAGGTGATGGTTGTACTGATGATTGAGGTAGGGACGATATTGGTAGAATCCGTTAATTGTAGGGACGTTGCATGCAACGTCCCTATAATAACGTCATGGCAATTTCGGCAACGTCACAACAATTAAATCATGGCAATTTCCGTCATGCCCCTACAATACCATCATGTTCATTTTCGACAACGTCCCTGCCAATAATCAAAACAGGTAATCACCGCGTTGTTTCGGTCAATCAATATACCATATCATTATCAATCGCTTTAGCTAGCGTTTCCCATGCTAATAGCGCACATTTTTGTCGGGCTTGGTAGGATTTAACTTGTGCAAGTGAAAGCCAGTGTTCGCAGTTTAGTGCATCTTCCGTAGGGTGGGGAACAGACTTATCACTCAGTAGCTTTTTTAGTTCTGCATTTTTATCAAAAAAGTAATCAATCGACTTTTTGACTACCAAATTTGCTAAAAGTCCGGCTGATGCCTTAGATATCAAACAGCCCTCTACTTTAAAGCGGATATCAGTAATTATGCTATTATCAACCTGAACAAACCACTCAATTGAATCCCCACAAACCGGGTTGTTTCCTTTATGCGAAGTGTAGGATTCTAAGTCATTTTTAGAGGGAGGCGTGCTAAATCGCTCGTCTTTACTGTAACGTATCAGGAGAGGTGTATATAGAGCATCGACAGACATGAGATAATCAAGACTTTAACGGGGTATCATCCTTGTCGGTCTGCTCAGCTTTTTCAACATCTTCCTTGATTTCTTTAATCTCATCTTTAGAAGGCTCTACTTCTTGTATTCCCTGTTCTGTTTCGAGTTCCGGTTCAGGAGTTTTTTCTTCAGTCTTTTTGGGAGGGTCAGGGGGTAGCAGATAGTTGCCAAAAAGTAAGAGTGCTACTATGGCTATTGATATGAAAACATCAGCAACATTAAAAATGTATGGGAATACTGTCCAACTACCGATTTCAAGTTTAAAATGGATGAAATCAACAACGTGTCCATCAAGAATACCCCCATAACCACCTATAATGGCCATATATAGGCGATCTAAAATATTACCGACTGCACCACCTACAATCATGCCCATAAAAATCATAAACCCAAGGTTAGCTCTTTCACGGATATACAAAACATACCCTATGATAACAGTTGTTGCTATCATGGCAATAATACTTATGAGCCAGGTATCTAACCATGTAATGCCCATAGCCATACCAGGGTTCTTGGTATAATTAAACTGGAGCCATCCTTCGATAATGGTAAGCCTGTGCAGGTCGGGTGTTGTTCGCACAACAAATTTAGACCATTGATCTACAATGGTTACAACGATGGCTACAGCAGAAAACCAGATAATTTTTTTACGGGTAGACGCCAAATGATTAGCTACGTTGTTTTAACTTGGCTTCGATACTAATTTGAGTATGTGGAACAGCTTCAAGTCGCCCTTTAGATATCTTTTTACCGGTTACCTTACAAATGCCATAGGTTTTGTTATCAATACGGGATTCTGCATCCTGTAAATATTTGATGAACTTTTTGGTGCGGTTAAAAAGCATATATGTTTTTTCACGTTCCTGAGCATCACTACCGGCGTCAGCCATGTGGAAGGAATAAGCCGATTCATCAGATGCATTTTCTGTACTTTCTCTTAAAGAAGTTTGGAGCATCTCTAAATCGGTTTCTGCGTCCTTTCTTTTGCTTCGAATGATTTGGCGGAAGTACTCTAATTCTTCATCAGAATAAGGTGATACTCTTTCATTTACTGTTTTTTCGTTTTCTTTGGCCATGGTAACTATCCTAAGATAAATTAACGTTTAATTGAAATATTAACTGTTGTGCCGTCAATGTCCCATTCTTTGACAAAATCGGCTGTTGATAAAATCGAATCGGTTATTGATTCTGCCAGTGTTTCAGACATTATGTACTTCTCAAGAGAAGATACGGCTAATTGAATTGAGTTTTCACTTTTAAAACCAATTTGTATTCTATCGGTTACTTCGTAATTCGCTTCTTTTCTCATGTTTTGCACACGATTAATAAATTCTCTTGCTATACCCTCATGGAGTAAGTCCTCACTAAGAGTGGTATCGGCTGCAACAGTAACACCTTGTTCAGTTTCTACTTCCCAGCCTTCTAAACCATCACGAAGAATTTGTATATCTCCTGTTGAGAAGCTGAAGTTCGTACCTTCAATTTCTAACTCAAGAGATTTATTTTTCTCGAAAGTGTCAATTTCTTCGTTTGTTAAAGCCTGAATACGCTTAGCGGCTACTTTCATAGATTTACCAAGACGCCCGCCTAAAGCAGGGTAATTTGGCTTCGCACTTTTGCGCACAATGCCCGATTCGTCGGTTACATATTCGAGTGCTTTTACGTTTACTTCATCTAAAATAATATGTTTGATACTCTCAATAGCCGCTTTGTGGTCTTTGCTTTGCATAGGCACAATAATACGAGCCAGTGGCTGTCGTACATTCACATTGATTTTGTTTCGGATTCGAAGCACCATAGATGAAATTATCCGAGCCTGATTCATTCGGTATTCCAACGCTTTGTCAATCAACGTTTCTTCAACAGTAGGGAAGAATGAAAGGTGAACGGAATCTTCATCCAATTTCTTGGAAGTTGTTGTATTCAATTGGCGATATAACCATTCGCTGAAAAATGGCGCCAGAGGGCTCATTAGCTTACTTAGGTTGTATAAGCACTCAAACAATGTTTGATAAGCGGCCGTTTTATCTAAGCTTGAACCTTCTCTCCAGAAACGACGACGGCTACGACGTACGTACCAGTTACTCAAATCTTCAACAAATGTTTCTATAATTCGTGCTGCTTTAGTAGGCTCGTAGGTATCGTAATAAGTGTCGGCTTCCTTAACCGTGGTAAACATTCTGGAAATAATCCAACGATCCATTTCCGGACGATCCGCAACCGGTATAGCTTTTCCGGAATAATTCCATCCATCGATATTGGCATACATTGCCAGGAAGGAATAGGTATTCATGATGGTATTAAAAAACTTACGTTGCGTTTCTTTCAGCCCATCTTCACTAAATTTCAGGTTTTCCCAGGGCGAAGAGTTACTCATCATATACCAGCGAACAGTATCGGCACCAAATTTCTGAATAACTTCAAAAGGATCTACAGTATTTCCTTTTGATTTACTCATTTTGTTACCTTTGGCATCGAGTACCAACCCGTTTGAAACTACATTTTTGTAGGCCGGCTTGTCGAAAAGCATGGTTGCTAATGCGTGAAGGGTATAGAACCAACCGCGTGTTTGGTCAACTCCTTCCGCAATAAAATCAGCGGGGAAACTTTCATTAAATTGCTTTTTATTCTCGAATGGATAATGCCATTGGCAGAAAGGCATAGCGCCCGAGTCCAGCCAAACATCAACCAAATCGGGAACACGGCGATACGTTCCGCCATCTTTAGCTTTCCATGTAATTTCATCGATAAACGGACGATGCAAATCTAATTCCGCATCTTCCTTCAATCCGGCATATTTACGAAGTTCCTCTATAGAGCCTACCATAACAATGTCACTCGGGTCGTTGTCATTAATCCAAATTGGAAGCGGAGTTCCCCAATAGCGTTGGCGCGAAATAGCCCAGTCAACATTGTTTTCTAACCACTGTCCGAAACGACCTGTTCCGGTACTTTCGGGTTTCCAGTTAATGGTTTTGTTAATCTCTACCATCCGCTCTTTTACGGCTGTCGTTTTAATAAACCACGATTCTACCGGATACGACATCAGAGGTGTGCCTTTGCGCCAATCATGCGGATAGTTGTGCAAATAGGTTTGATGTTTGTACAACAAGCCACGCTCTCTAAGGTTGCGGGCAATGTCTTTGTCGGCATCTTTAAACCAAACGCCGTCATACTCAGGTACTTTATCATCAAAACGACCGTCTTTATCAACCGGGTTGAAAAGAGGAATGTTGTTCTCCTGGCACACACGATGGTCATCTGCACCAAAAGCCGGAGCAAGGTGAACCACCCCGGTACCGTCTTCGGTGGTGACAAAATCGGCACTTATCACTCTCCATGCTTCTTCTTTTTCGTATTGTTTAGAAGCATATTCAAAAACCGGCTGATAGGTTTTCCCAACTAAATCGCGACCTTTAACGGTTTTAAGGATTTCGTACTCACCATCAATAACTTCAAGACGATCTTTAGCTAAAATAAAGTGCTCGTTACTCTCAGATTCCTTTGGCTTGATGAGTACATAATCGATATCCTCTCCAACGGCGAGTAACATATTCGAAATGAGAGTCCATGGAGTCGTTGTCCATGCAAGGAAGTAGGTGTCTTCTGCTTCATCGAGTCGGAATTTGATGTAAACAGATGGATCCTGAACCTCTTCATAACCCAAGCTTACCTCGTGGGAGCTTAAAACGGTACCGCTACCGGGCGAATACCATTGAATTTTGTAGCCCTTATAAAGCAGGTCTTTATCATACAACTTTTTAAGTGCCCACCAAACCGACTCAATGTATTCGTTTTCAAACGTGATATAAGGATTATCTAAATCTACCCAATAACCCATGCGTGTGGTGATGTCATCCCAAAGAGTTTTGTACTTGAGTACACTCTCTTTACAAAGAGCATTGTATTTGGCAACTCCAAACTCTTCAACTTGAGACCGACCTTTTAAGCCAAGTTGCTTTTCAACTTCAATTTCAACAGGCAAACCGTGCGTATCCCAACCGGCTTTTCGGTTTACTTTAAATCCTTTTATCGTTTTGTAACGACAAAACGTATCTTTAACAGTTCTAGCCATAACGTGGTGAATCCCCGGTTTGCCGTTTGCAGTTGGCGGGCCTTCGTAAAATGTGAATGGGATTCCATCGTTTCTGGTAGTTACACTTTTCTTAAAGATGTTGTTCTTTTTCCAATAATCGAGTATATCTAATTCGATTTTTGGAAAATCAACGTTTTTTATTTCTTTAAATTTAGAACTCATAAGAGTATTAAGGATTTTCGGAAAATGATTAAGAGAGTAAATATACGAATTTTACTTCTTATGCATTATATTGAATAAAATCTTAAACCTGTTTATTTATAAAATGAGAAATCAAATCTTATTGACTGCGACGGTTATTATTACAAGCCTGCTAATTTTTACGTCATGCGGTTCCAATCAAGAAGATGCTAAAGTTACCGATTCAGGCTTATCATTAGAAATCAGACTTGAGCGAATTTCTGATGCTGAAAATCGAGTAATGAATATCATCCAAAATAACCCTACAAGTGCAGATTACTTGCCAACTGTACGAAGTTTGATTGAGGAATACAGGCAGTTTGTCCATTTTTTCCCCGATCATCCCGAAAGTCCGGAAATGTTGTTTAGAGCAGGCAATTTGCAGGCCGATGCCGTCAATGATTTTGAAATTGCAATAGGAACGTTTAATCGTATCATACGAGAATACCCCGAATCCGATCAGGCACGCCGTTCGCAATTTTTAATTGGTTATACCTATTCAGAACATTTGGAAGATTTTGAAAGCGCTCGTTCGGCTTATGAGCGTTTCCTGGAAAAGTACCCCGATGATGAGCTGGCTGAAGCCGTAGAAACAGAACTGAGATTTATGGGGAAAAGCCTTGAAGAAATTATGCAAGAATTAGGACTGGAATAATCATGAAGAACAAAACTATATCCATACCATTAAGAGAAATCACCGAAGAAAATCCATATAAAATGGTTTTTGTATGTCTTGGTAATATTTGTCGAAGCCCTACCGGAGAGGGGATTATGCAGCATTTAGTAAATGAACAAGGACTCCAAAACTATTTTGAAATTGACAGTGCCGGAACTTCGGCCTGGCATAGTGGTCAACCTGCAAACAGTAAAAGTAGTCAGGTTGCATCTTCTCACGGGGTAGCTTTGTTAAGTCGTGCACGTCAGGTGGTGTCTGCAGATTTGGAATATTTTGATTTGGTTATAGCAATGGATAAGATTAATAAATCAGATCTTGAGTCCATTCAACCTTATCATGCAAAAAATAACATTGTATTAATGCGTGATTTTGATTCTAATCCGGAAGACGGAAATGTACCCGACCCTTATTATGGTGGTTTGGCGGGTTTCGAAAATGTTTTTCAAATCGTGAAGCGCAGCTGTGAAAATTTACTCAATCAATTAAAGCCTCAAATAAAAAAATAAACGTGCTTCCGGCATCCATCAAGGAGAATATTAATAACGAACTTGGGTTTACCTCTTACAAGTCGTTAGGGGGTTCATCCCTCAATAATGTCGGGATGATTGAATCGAAGAAGGGCCGATTTTTTGCAAAATGGAATCAAGCGAATCAACTTCCCGTTTTTGAGGCTGAAGTTAACGGACTCGAGTTGCTGCGCGGCGCATCTGCCGGATTTTTAGTGCCGGAAATGATAACGATTGGAAGTAACGAAACCTATGCATGGGTC
Organism: Balneolia bacterium; assembly: GCA_003566635.1. Taxonomy (GTDB): domain Bacteria; phylum Bacteroidota; class Rhodothermia; order Balneolales; family Cyclonatronaceae; genus PXCK01. The sequence goes on from PXCK01000192.1 coordinate 6,853, forward strand.
GTTTTTGAGTATATTGAAGAAACAAGGTGGAAAACAGGAGCTGTTGAAAAATTCGGACAAAACCTTGCCAAGCTTCATCAAAATACAGCAACTCATTTCGGACTATCATCAGATAATTTCATAGGAAAGCTCTATCAATCCAATTCGCAAAAAGCCGATTGGTGTGAATTTTTTGCCCAAAACAGACTGCATAACTTATTAAAGCAATCGGTTGAAAAAGGCTTAATATCATCATCCTACATAAAAAATGCAGAGCGATTACAGGCAAAATTACCGGATATTTTTCCTGATGAGCCACCGTCCCTCATTCATGGTGATTTATGGTCAGGCAATTTTATGCAAGCCGGAACTGAAACTGTTTTAATAGATCCGGCCGTGTATTACGCAAACAGAGAAATTGAAATTGCCTTTACGCAATTATTTGGTGGCTTTCCATCATCGTTTTATCAATCCTACAATGAAGCCATGCCTTTGGCACCCGGTTTTGAATCCCGTTCAGATGTTTATAATTTGTATCCGTTACTTGTTCACACACTTTTATTTGGCTCTTCCTATGCCACGAGTGTAATGAATATTTTGAGGAGATTTTGATGCGAATTATTAGTTTGGTACCAAGTTTAACGGAGCTTTTGTTCGATTTAGGATTAGAAAAACAAACCGTTGGCAGAACAAGGTTTTGTATTCATCCGGCAGATAAAGTTACGAATACAGCCATAGTTGGTGGTACAAAAAATCCGAATATTGAAAAGATAAAAGCCCTAAAGCCGGATTTAGTGGTAATGAACAAAGAAGAAAATCGCAAAGAAGATGCCGATGAGATTACTCAACTTTCTGAAGTTCTGGTAACGGATATTAATACGATTGACGAGGCTCTACTAGCCATTTCAGAAATTGGACTCATCACGAACACAAAGAATAAAGCTCAACAAATTGTTGATACAATTCAAAACCTTAGAAAACAAAAGCCCGATTCCACTCCTCTAAGAGCAGCATACATGATATGGAAAAAGCCCTGGATGACAATTGGAGGTGATACATACATCAACAATGTTATGAAGGAATGGAATTTGATAAATGTTTTTTCCAATCAGCAAAGGTATCCTGAGATTTCGATTAGCGATATTAAGAAACAACAAACAGACATTGTTTTGTTGAGTTCAGAACCTTATCCTTTCTCTCAAAAACATATTTCAGAAATAACGAAAGAATTACCGGGAATTGACGTTATATTAATCAATGGTGAATGGTTTAGCTGGTATGGTTCACGAATGATACCGGCTTTTCGTTCGTTAAACGAATGGCGTAACTCTTTATAAAAACAGAACTGCTACATGCAACGTGTTCTCATATCAATTTTAATTATTACTTTTCTTGGAATAGTAACAAATTCCCAAGCTCAGCAAACGCCACCTGTTCCTCCTGCCCTGGAAGAAGCTCCCGCCTCTTACACTGATGGGAACAAGTTTTTCTTTCAGGGTATAACGGAGTTAGAATTTGAGAATTATGAGAGTGCACTTGAACTATTATTAAAAGCCCGTGAAATTTTGGGCTCTAAACCCGGGATTAATTACAGTATTGCTCAGGTTTATCTCCGAACCAATGATTTAGTTAACGCAGCCCAATATGGGAAAATGGCAGCTGAGGCCGAACCCGAAAATATCTTCTACAAATTATTACTTGCAGAAGCCTACGAGCGTGCCGGCCGAAATCAGGCTACGATTGATGAATACAACGCCATTTTAGAGCTTCAACCCGCCAATGTTGATATTCTCATGGAATTGGCGCGTGTAAAAACACGGCATGGTCAGCGATTGGAAGCAAATCGCGTTTATGATCGCGTTTTGAATATCACAGGTCCTGATTTGTACGTGTATATGCTTCGCTTCCGAAATTTGGTTAATCTAAATATGATTAAGGATGCCGAAGAAAAGCTTGATGAAATCTTAGAGTTCGACAGCCGGAATATTTCTATTCTCCAAATGGCGGCTCAGTTTTATATGGAGCAGGACAGATATGATGATGCACTTGAAATGGCTGAGCGTGCTTTTGAAATTAACCCCGCTGATACTGAAACCATTATTCTGTATTCCGATTTATTGATTCGTGATCGTAAATGGGAAGAAGCCGCAGATTTAGTTGAGCGCATTCTACTCGATTCCCGTATTCGTGATATGACTAAAGTGGAAATGGTTCAGTACTTTTTCGGTCAATTAACTCGTAATCCGGCCAATCAGCCCTTACGAAATGCTACAGATACCCTCATAGACACCATGATTCGGGAAGTGCCGGATTCGGGACACAGCCACGCTTTAGCAGCCGATTATTTTATGTTTATACAGGATGATGATCGCTTGTTGGATGCTTTAAAAGAAACAAACAGGCTATCACCGGATTTGGACACTGCCTGGCAGCAACGTATGCAAATTTTGATGTCAATGGGCGAGTACGAAGAGGTTATTGCCATTGGTAAAGAAGCCGATGAAGTAGTACCCGACGATACTTTTATCCTCTTTTTCATGGGAACTGCTCAACTTTTACTTAACCAATATGAAGATGCCGTAGAAACGCTGAGAAATGCATCTACCCTGCCGGCTAATTCGGAGTTAAGGTCGTTTATTCTTGGAACCTTAGGTGATGCCTATTCTTCCCTCGATGATTGGGAACGAGCTTTTAGTTCTTACGAATCTTCCATCAGAGCGTATCAAAATAACTTTACTGCTCTTAATAACTTTGCATATTACTTATCTCTCCAGGAAATCAGATTAGACGAAGCTCTGGAAATGGCAACTATTGCGGTAGAAAACGAGCCTGATAATGCCGCTTTTTTAGATACATTAGGCTGGGTTTATTTTAAGAAGGGTGAATACGAAAGTGCTCTTCGTTACATTCAGGCTTCGGTTGATACCGGCGATGCCAGTGCTGTTGTTCTTGAACACCTCGGTGATGTTCACGAAGCCTTAGGCAACCTTGACGAGGCTAAAGTTTGGTGGCAACGTGCCCTCGAAAAAGACCCGGAAAAAACTCACCTGCAAAGTAAACTCAATTGAAAGCCGGATTTTCCACTTATCGTTTTTCGGTTTTCCTGTTGGTTGTAATACTTATATCGGCCTGTAGTCCGCGCGTTTCGGAAACGATTGACGCTCCTGATTTGCAACCTGCGTCCAAAACTATCACGGAGATAATGGCACTGAATTCATTACAAGGTCATAGTGTTGTCGCAATTGATGGAAGAGCACGTGCCCAAGCCAGCGGACCGGATTATAGCGAACAAGGAACGTTGACATTTACCAGTAATTCAAACCTGAGTTTCCTCACCATCCGTAACAGTATTGGGGTTGAAGGAGGTCGAATTTTAGCCGATTCCGATTCCGTAATTGTGTATGACAGAATTGAAAGATATGCCGTGAAAATGAGTGTGGAACAATCACACAGGCGCTTGCTAAATGGATTTACTGCATTTAATGTGTTGGATTTTTTGATTCCTACGCTCAATGAAAATGAAATTATTGAAGCATGGGAAACAGAGAGAGAATGGATTTTGGTTGATGTAAATGAAAGAGAAATCATCGTTGATAGAAGCAGTGGAAATATTACGGCTATCAATGTGTCATCGGTTGAATCGGATGCATTCAATAAGTTCAGGTTTTCGAATCATGCTCGAATTGAAGGCTTATTACTACCTCGTCGCATTCAAATATTGAGTAATGACGAAAAATCCAATATTTTTCTGGATATAAGAGCTTTGGAAATAAATCCATCAAATCCATCATTTGATATCAATATACCTGATGACATCCCCATTCGGCGAATTTAAAAAATCGGCATTCTGCTTGACTATCGTGCTACTGTCAGGTTGTATCTTCCTTCTTGATGGAATGGTTCACTTTGCCGGTGCACAGGATTTTGATCGCCTGAGGGCGGAAGTAAGACAACAACAAGAGCAGACAAGGCGTGACATCAATTTCCTGCGAACAGAAATAAATCGAATGGAAACGGAGCTGCAAACAACGGCCACGGAATACGATCAGCAATATCGGCAGTTTACCATGCTTGAACGCGAGCTTGAATTAAGGAATCAGGTTGTACAAAATCTTCAGGAACAGGAAAGTCAAATCAATCGCGAGTTATCCATTTTGCGGGCATCTTATGAGGAATATGTGTCGGATTTAGAGCGCCTGAGGGAAAATTATAAGACTATTTTACGCCAGCAATACATGCACGGTCGGGAAAGTGAAATCGTGCTTATGCTCACAAGTGGTTCACTAAATGAGGCTCAAACCCGAAGTTACTATCTGCGAAGATTTCATGAACACAGGGAAAATCAGGCCAGGCAAATTCAGAACGCCATTGATCAAATTCAGGTGAAAGAAGAAGAAATGGAAGATGCTCGCTCCCGAAATGCAGAAGTACTTGCTGAGGCTCAACAAGAAAGGCGCCAAATGCAGCAAAGGCGTAACAATATGGAACAAATGGTAACCCGTTTACAGCAAGACAGACGCTCGTTGGAGCAAAGGTTATCTCAAACACGGGCTGATATTGAAAACCTGAACCAAACCATTACCGATTTAATTGCGCGTGAAGAGCAAATCAGGCGTGAGGAAGAAGAGCGCTTCCGTTTGTTGGAAGAAGAACGTTTACGCAGGTTGGCCGATGCTCAACTGATTCAAAATGCAAGAGAGCGCGAACGCGAAATAGCACGTTTTTCTCAGCCAATTGAGCGACCTGAAGCCGCAACTATGAGTAACGAAGAACTAGCAAGTGCAGAGTCAGCGTTTCGATCTTCCAAAGGACGGTTAAGATGGCCGGTTAATTCAGGTGCCATAAGCAATCGCTTTGGAAATGTTTTAAATCCGGTATACCGTACAACACTTCCGAATTATGGAATTGAAATTACTACTACTCCAAGAGCTGAAGTTTATGCGGTTCATGAAGGGTATGTAGTATCTATAAATTCTGTACCATATTATGGCACCCTAATTCTCGTGAATCATGGAAACTACATCACGGCATACGGAAACCTTACCGATGTATTTGTGCGTCCGAATAGTGTAGTACGTGCAGGTGATTTAATCGGACTTGGTGGTGATAATGATTCGTCTCTTGGTGCAGCTGTTTTCTTTTTAATCCGTGACGGAAACCGAAATGTTGATCCCGAGGAGTGGCTTGGTGCTCGACCGGGACCTAACCCTTAATTTATTTATCATTGAAAGTACAACAACCCGTAGATCCACAAACGCAGGCAATAGGCCGAACTTTTACTTACACCACCACAAGTTTTTTGGCAGGTGCCATGTTCTACTTGTTGACAAATAACCTGTTACCGCTTACCGAGTTGCCAAATATAACCGGCACTATCATTCTCATTGGTTTTGCATTTGCTTACGGAGGAATAACGTTCATTTTATCAAGGAGATATATTCGTAAAAAATTTGGCTTCGCGAAGTTTCCCTATACTATTGCTGTATTAGTATTGGTGCCGGCTTTTGCATTGGTTCAACTAAAATCGGATGTTTTTGCTAGTACAGCGGGTGAACTTTTCTTTTTTCTGCTAATTGCTATCGGATCCGGTGTTGGTGCATGGAAAGGAATTCAAAAAGGAAACGAACAAAAGAAAGAAGAAGCGGCTCACATTGCACGCGTTCAAAAAGCGAAAGAAGTACCGGGGGAGTTGAAGAATCCGGATGATGTATCGGTGAATTGATTAAAAGGTCAGAATCCCGAACAGACGAAAACTCAAAAACAAAAAGAGCATTACCAGAATTGAGAGCGAAAGTGTAGCCTTAATCTGTAGAATTCGATAACGAATGAGCATGGGCAAACCAACAAACCACAGGATTAGAACGGTGCCTACCATATAAATTAGCTCAACCCTGAAAATAAAATCCACGGCCCAAAGAAGGATTTCTTTGAAAAAGACAAAGATGCCGTCAAAACTTTGAAAAATACCAAGGAACAGGCTTACAATTTTCACCCCCGATAAATTCATGTGCATAAGCAAAACCATGGTAAATAAAATCACCATGATGGTTTGAAAAATACTGTTATTGGAATCTTTGCTCATTGATATAAACGGTAAAGGATTTATTAACTAAAGGGCTGAAATATACAACCAAAAAGGATATGAATTTTGAGGAAGAGGAGGTTGTTTTTTAGTTTTGCAATAAATACAAAGCATTAATAGTTTAATTGTAATACTAAACTAATATTTGCCTATGCTATTTAAAAATATAGTTTTACTTGTGCTATGTACATCTGCAACCTTTTTATTATCTACGAGTCTTTTAGCTCAGAATAACGCCGATAATCAGTTCAGAATTATTCCTTACCAGCAAACTGCAGACACCCTTCGTGTGAGCGACAAGTTTGTATCGGAATCGCAAGATATAGCGTATAATCCTATGAACCTGTTAAATCTCAATGACGAGTTTCTTCTAGTTCAAGATTTTAGACCGAGTAATTTTTTCACGACAATTAGATGGGATGAATCGAACTCGTTTGAAGTCCTATACACATGGGGTCGAGAGTCGAGGGGGCCGGAATCGGATGAGTTTGCTACGTTTCCATTTCATTCATATTCCTCCGATTCAACATTAATTACAGCCGAGCCTATGATTGGTGTTCTTAGGCATATTGAAATCTCAGAATCGGAACCCATATTACTGAAACGGCTTCAGGTTTCTATCAATAATAGTCTCGGCTCTTTAAACAGGCCTATTCCGGTAAGTGACAGTTTGCTTTTTGTGATTAATGATATGTTCATTGAAATGGATCATAATCTTGATTCTGAATCACATGAGTGGGCTGCTGTTAATCCGCAGACTGGTGAACTTTTATTTCGTTTTGGAAAATATCCGGGTGATGGTTACAAAAATAAGGACATGTTCGGGTGGGACTTTTATACACTTGGTGGTATTAGTAATCCGAGAAATAACCGATTTGCTAGTTTTTATATTGGTCAGAATGCATTTAAGATTTTTGATCACCATGGTACCGAACTTCATGCTGTTAAAGTTGATGATGAGCTCACAAACCCCCAAACTTTATTTAACAGTATAACCGAGAAATCAATACGAACTCCAAACTGGGCAGATGATGAATTCATCTTTACGATTAATTACCAGCATGAACTTCCTTGGTTAGAAGTATGGACATGGGACGGAGAATTGCATTTTGCCGCCCCATTTGATTTGCCTGTTTACCGGGTTACCGTATCTCGAAAACACAGGAAGATGATAGGCGTAAGTAGCGAATTCGAAAACAAACTATTAATCTGGGATTTGGATAATATTTTACCGAGGTAATAGAAACTCGCTTTAGTAAAGATGCAGAAAAATGAAGAAGCGGTATTGACCACACAAAGACCACAAAGAAGGCACAATGATCACTGCTGTGGATAACGATTTCAAGTTAAACGTTGTGAGCTTAGTGTATTCTTAGTGTTCGTTGTGGTTTTGAACAGGTGGTAAATCAATCAAAACCTAGAAAAAAACTAAACCACCTCACTTAATCAACGTCATTTTTCTGGCGAGCACTTCGTTACCTGCTTGAATCCGATATATGTACACGCCACTCGACAGGGTTGATGCATCAAACGCTACCGTGTGCAAGCCGGCTGACTGCCTGCCGTTCTGTAGCTCGGCTACTTTGCGGCCGGTTAAATCATAAATGGCCAACTGTACATCGGCTGCCTCGGGAAGCTCATAGCTGATGTTTGTGGTTGGATTAAACGGATTGGGATAATTAGCATGCAAGACTACACCCATTGGTATTTCCGGTTCTTTGGGTGTGTTTACATGCAATGGATCTATGTATTCATTCCCATCAGAATCTCGAAATAATATTAAATCGATTTCTAACCCTTGACCTGATACATTAACAAGACCAAACCCTCTTGCTAATATGTAGTCAACATCAAAAAATGATATTAGTCTACACCAAATTTTTTCTACAGATTGATCAAATATTACTGTTGTAGCGTTACTATAGCAGAATGTAGTTTCGATACCTCCAAGAACAGACCAATCCCACCTTTCTGAAGTAATATAATATTCAAGTATTCCAATAGTCAAGCTGTCAATTAGAACTTCATTAAACGGGTCATCCTCTGTTGGTGCCCATTGTAAAACTTCCGCAGTTTCAGGGTTGACCCGTTCAAACACATAAAAGATATCATTTCCATATTCATCCTCACCCATGTCTGTTATATGATGAGGGCCAAAACCGGGACTGTAGTTGAAATAGCGCAGCACAGCATAATCTGTTCCATTTGCCAAGGTAGTGTCTGCCACTACTTCTATACTGTAATAGGTAGTGTCCGAAAACATGGGTAAATCACTAAAAATCCGCTGGCGATACACCCAATAAGTTCCAATATCCAGAGGGTGAAATTCAAGTGCTTCATTCGTTTCATCTTGGGTTTGCGCAAACGAAGGTGAAATACCACATAAAGTGACGATAAAAGTAAGAATTATATTTTTCATCTTATTTCCGCAAAATTATTTTACCAATAGCATTTTTCGGGTTTGAACGAATGTTCCGGTTTGCAGCCGATACAAATATACCCCACTTGAAAGGTTTGCTGCATCAAAGGCTATAGTGTGCAAACCGGCAGCTCGGCTTCCGTTTTCCAATACGGCTACTTTGCGGCCGGTTAAATCATAAATGGCCAATTGTACATCGGCTGCTTCGGGTAATTCAAAGCTGATGTTTGTGGTTGGGTTAAACGGGTTGGGATAATTAGCATGCAAGACTGCACCCATTGGTATTTCCGATTCTTTGGGTGTGTTTACATGCAATGGATCTATGTATTCATTCCCATCAGAATCTCGAAATAAAATTAAATCAATTTCCAATCCTACACCTGATACATTAACAAGACCAAACCCTCTTGCTAAGGAGTAGAAAACAGGAGCAAATGATAATAACTGACAACTAATTCTTTCAACGGTTTGATCAAATACTTCTGTTGCAAAAGTGCTATTACATGAAGTGCTATCGATAACTCCAGGATAATCCCACCTTTCTGCAGTGATATAATACCAATCCATTCCAATCGTCAAGCTGTCAATTAATATTTCATTAAATGGATCTTCTTCAGTTGGCGCCCACTGCAAAACTTCCGCAGTTTCGGGCTTAACCCTCTCAAACACATAAAAAATATCATTCCCATATTCATCCTCTCCACTGTCTGTTATATGATGAGGGCCAAAAGTTGGACTGTAGTTGAAATATCTTAATACAGAATATTTTGCTCCGTTTGTTAAGGTAGTATCTGCCACTACTTCTATACTGTAATAGGTAGTGTCCGAAAACATGGGTAAATCACTAAAAATCCGCTGGCGATAGACCCAGTAAGTTCCAATTTCAAGTGGGTAGAACTCAAGCGCTTCATTCGTTTCATCTGTGGTTTGCGCTTGTGTTGGCACAGCACAAATTGTAAAAATTAGGAGGGTATAGATTAAATGTTTCATTGTACTTAGATTACTTAATTAACATCATGGTTTTAGTTTGAATTGGTGCTCCATCAAAAGTAACTCGGTACACATACATACCACTGGCAAGATTTACAGCATTAAAATTTATATAATGAGTACCAGTTTCCTTAAACCCATTTACTAAACTTGCCACTTGCCTGCCAAGTATATCATATACTGAAACCGTAACTTGCCCAGAGGTTAATAATTCAAAATGAATAGTCGTGTTGGGATTAAAAGGGTTTGGATAATTGCCAAAACTACTGAGTATCTCACTTGAAATGCTGTTCTGTCTGGCAGGTTCAGAAAACGATCTGGCTCGTGTAGTGTTTGTTCTTGAATCAACAACCGCGTAAGCTGATTTCAATTCTATCTGTTGAAGGCGATTATCAGGTATCATCATGTCAAGTAAAACCTCTGCTTCATGGTACAGTTCGGCATCAATCAGCAAATAATAACGTTGTAATTGAATATCAAAACGGGTTTCTTCTCTAAGTTCCAGCTCGTCAAGTTGCTCATGGAGTGCTATTGCAATATCAAACTCTCTGTTATAAGCATGAAATAGCGATAATACAGAAATAGCTGTTTCTTGAAATTCATTTGCATACTCTGTTAAAGGCAGAATAACACTATTCATTGTGGAATAATTAATGTCATCACGTAAAAGTAATAATTCTTGTATCGCCATCCTTGCATAAGGCATTTCCCAGCTTTCAATTATATTAACCAGTATATCAAATGATTGTTGATTTCTTCCACGTGATCGATGATAAATTGCCTCATTAAGTTCATTACTTAAATCACGATTAGTTGCATGGGAATCACCAATTGTTTTACTATTAACATTGTTATTATCTTTGGCGGTATATGAATTTTGAGTACCAGAAAGTATTCCCGAGCAATCAGCTAATCCCAAATTATTGGTTAAGTTTATAGTGCCACCAGCCGTTTGATGCAATGTTGGGTTTGAATCATTCCAATAATTGTATGAGGCATATATGGTTCCCCCAACGTCAGCTTTGAGAGAAACATCTTCATCACAAAAATGGTTGGAATGATAGGTATTCAAAACACCGGCATGAATAATACCGGTACTCCCAGTTACTGAAAGAGCATCCCAACCACCTTTAATTCGATTTTGACCATCGAATATGAACGCAGCTTGCCAAAAAGCACCTATTGAACTGTTTACAAATATGTTTGGGGGTGCATCTATTACTGATACTAATGGATGATTCTCTACAACAAAATCATTTCCATGCATAGATGTGTAGGATCCACCAGTCATATACACTGTAGTCCCATCAATTGTCTCAATATAATTATCTCTTAGAAATGCATTTGTTGCACTTCCATACACATGAATTCCAGTACCAAGGAACTGGTTGTTTTTAATATAGGTAGAATTTATTCTTGGACTTTGAATACTTGAAGGGCCACTCATTGCTATTGCATTTACATTATCAATGTTATCAATCACCCCATTATATAATCGTACACCGCTTAATATTTCAAGACCTTCCCAGCTACCAGAACTACTAAGTGTAAAGTCGTCAATTTCTGCTGGTCCTAATAACCTAAATCGCCCACCTAAGTCCCAAGAATTCGTACGACCAACGGATTTATTGGTAAAGGTATAAAACGTTGAAAGGTCTTTTATTTGAGGTTCTTTTAAATAATCATACCAAACTCTAAAAGAGTATGCATTTGTGCCTGCTTCATCAATATCTGTAATAGCAACTTGTAAGTCTAAGCCTAATGAATCAAATGTATAATCTGCAATTGAGAATGGTGAATATATATCCCCTGAACTAAACCCTTGATAATCATCCTCAGAAACTCCAAAGTGTTGTCTTCTAAAAGGGATGCCTCCGTTTGGCATACTTGTGTAATATCGATTTGTGAGGGAGCCACGCCCTTTGTATATATACAACCCATTATTAGGGAGGTAAAAATCAGTTAAATCGCCATCTGCATTTTCTCCATCAGGCTCTCTTTCTATAAACGCTAAACCTTTTCTTGCTTCTATGACTAAGTCTCCATCTTGTAACTGCTCTCCGTCCTGTATCCAAAGCACATCATATTCACCATTATCATTTATTTCATGCGCATCTCTAAGTGTGAAATCATCATAACCTGTAGCTACCAAATCATTTATATCAATATATTTTATATTTGCCCAACCCAAACGAATACGGTCAGGTGCACTAAAGGATAGGTGTGCAGAACCATTCATAATACTAAAGTTATCAAATCCATCAGTATGCCCAGATCCAAAGTGTCTATGCCCTAGCTCATGGGCAGTCATGCGTAAAGCACTTTGAATATTATATGCGCTTACTATTACTCCTGATCCGCTACGTGGATTATCAATTACTTCAAAGTCGCCCAAATATAATGGGGAATGTGAATAACAATTAGCATTTATATTTCCTCCACAACCCAGTGATGTATATGAAGAAAAATCACCAGAATAAGATGTTAATTGGGTAAATCTAGAGCCCCTGTATATCATAACAATCATATCAAACTTGTCATCAGACTGCCCCACAGTATTTCCGTACCCATTAACATAATTATCCCATATTGAGTCATCTGTAAAATAAAGGCCATAATCGATGTTGTTGACATAATCATCGCTGTTGACATAACTAATCACTTCGTGATTTAACATAGACATTCCATTGTAAAAACCAAAGTGACCGGATGTATCAGCATAATACTGTGTATTTTGCTCAGGAATATATGTATATGGCCAAACATGACCTCTTAAATTAAGTTTGCCATTTGACACACGGTTATATAAATCTGTCAGAGACCCTTCGGTTATTTGGCTGGTATGTGGGCTGTCTATAATACTATGAGCCCAACATGGGAGTATTCTTGTGTGGCCAGGATCTGGACCATCAGGTAAATTCGCCGGCCACTCCGTGACGGGGTCATCTGTCCAAGATTGATACCCACTTACTGTATTGTCATCAATTCTAATCGGCCAATTAGGATACCCTTCTACACAATTTGTATATCCACTTATACCTCTATTCTCACAATGGGAAGCGTAATTTATATCAACATCAGTTAACTCAGGGATTCCGTCTGAGTCAAATCCTAAAACTTGTTTGCAATCTTCGAATGTGCTGTCTTTGTGCTGGACAAATATAAACAAAACATTTACATCTCCTTCAACGGGAAATCTTTGAGCCGCAAAATTTTGAATACCCTGAATCCCTGTTTTATCGTCAACCGCACAAACTGAATGTGTGTAGGACTCTTGAGCACTTACCCCCCCCATCCATAAAGTATTGTTATTAATGAACTTATAAAAAATATTTTAAAAAAAATAGACATAGCATTATAGATTCGTTTATGAGCTTATTAACAATACTAATAAAAGGATTGGTCTTTACAAATGCAAATTGTTTATACAGTTTCTGACTTTTTCCACTGATTTCGTATGTCTGAAAAACCTACAACTTCACCTCCAACACACGAGCATTCATCACTTCTAATGCTATAAGGCGTTCATCATCTGTAACAAAAAATTCATAAATCATAGATTCCTGATCATCTTTTTTTATTACATAATGTTGGGTTAATTCGCCTTCTGTTGAATAAACAAGCAAATGTTGATCAATTTCATCAAGCTCAGGAAATGCGGGGGTCAGAACATAAATGCTGTCCTCAAATTTTCGAAAGGTGAGTGCATAACTCAGATTGAAAACGGTATGTGGACGCGCATCTTCACGGTTCATTTTAACAACATAATCAAAAATTGGCGTTTTGATAGATTCCGGTATTTTAGTGCTGATTTGCAGTTCACCGTCCTTGGAGTAATATCTCAATTCACCAAGCCCCCGCATAAACAGCCAGTAGCCATTTTTATCGTACTCTACAAAAGCGTTATTCATAGAATACACAGGAATATTGCCGTCAGCCAGTGCCTGTCTTTCTCCTTCCAAATCCCTCATATCAGTTAGATCGCCGGTTGGGGTTCCAATTTTATGTAAGATATTGCTGTCGTTGGCAAGGTCAAGAACTACGGCAAGTGCTTCTTCGCGGCCATTGGTATTGACCAATAGATGTTTGTCGGGCATGAGTCGGAACTGGCTAGTACTCATGTAATTTTTAGCGGGTGCAGACGAGAGGAATTCGCCTGTTTCATCATACAAATTAAAAAAGAAGCTGCCACTACTGAAAATGGAAAAAATTCCATCATTAAAATTCAGTCCGGACGGGAACATATCCCACTCTCCGGGACCGCCACCCTGACCTCCAAATTCGAATAGTTTTTCTCCATCGTAATTGAAAAGCATGATTCGGTGAAGTGTTGCATCTAAAATGGCAAATGAATCATCGTTTACTTTTACCATTCCATAAGGCATTGCAAGTAATTCGGATTCTGTGGAGATAATTTCTGAAAATTGGTCGATGAATAAAGTATCCGGTACAATTACAGATTGAGAATGGTCTGTTGATGTATCGGGTGAGCAGGCGGCAACGAGGATTAATAGTAGTAAAGATAGAAGATAAACGTGTTTCATAAAGTTTGAGGAGTCAAGTTAAGTTTGAATGATGGGTGAAATTACGGGTTGAAAATCAAAATGTTTCTTTTTTTCATGCGAAGGTGCGCCGGCTTATCTATGGTGCGTTTTTTAGTTTCTCGCAAACGTGCCCCGGCTTGCCGGTGGGGCGCAGAGGCGCAAAGACATTAGGAGATGTGGGTATTTTCATTGTTTATAAGTCGAAGTAGATTTAATGGATTACAGTAATCACAATGATGGAGCTAGAAGTACGATTTTTTCTCAATTATTACTGTTATCACTGTTTATTCTTGGTGGCTTACTATTGGGAGGTTTTTATATCTCGCAGAGTCGCTAAGGCGCATAAGAGATATAAGCATTTTCATCGTCGTGTTCGCAGTGCATTCGTAGTGTTCTTTGTGGTTTACAAGCAGAATGACAATGAAGGGCTGTTATTTCAATACTTCTTATGTGTATTTGGTAAGAAGTGCAGTATCAAATAAAAAAGGGCAGACTATTGCCTGCCCTTTGATCTGTGGAATGTGCTCAATCTAATTTTATATAAACCACATCATTTAATTCGTGCGACAAGTTAGCCGCCTCTTCTACTGCTTTTAAAATGGCTTCATCAGCTTCCATTTCAGCAGCCAAATCAATAAAACGGGCATCATTTGGTAATTCAGCTGAGCTTGCAGCGCATGTTACCGAAACACTCATAGGAGTGTATAAACTAAAGGTAATCATTGACGCAAGCATATTAACGAAAGATAGTTTCGTTTCAACGCGGGCTACACCATTTGTACATTCGGCAGCTACATTCGTAACACTTGGCGGCACCAATCCAAATAAGAACCCGTGAGCCCAAGGGCGTTCAACGGTGGTGGTTGAGGCTGTTTTTCCGGTTGTAATTTGTGCATGGTAGCAACCGCTAAGAAGGATTCCAACGGCAACTAATGCGATTAGCATTGTATTTTTCATAGTTTTCTGTATTTAGATTTGTTGTTGTGAGTTATTGATTCGAAAAATTGAAGCTCCTATGAAATACGTTGTTTTTCATGGACTTCTAAGTGGGATAATAATGAATATTAATCATTTTTTCTGATGATTTTAAGTTGAGGTTTTTTAGTTTCTCGAAGAGGCGCAGTGGCTTGCCGGTGGGGCGAAAAGCATAAGAGATATAGGCATTTTCATTGTTTATAAGTCGAATTAGATATGAAAACCACAACGATCACAGGTTAATATATCTCTTTACCTTTAAGCCGTATCGGCACTGATGAAGGATTGGTTTTCGCTTTGGTCACGGGATTTTTTCTCGGCTTTTTTTCGATAAAGTTCTTCAACATCCACTAATGTATCGGTATCGTCAGGGGATAAATCCCACCGTATGCGTCTGAATCTCGGAAAACGGAGCGTATATCCTGCTTTTGTTCTTTTATTGATTTGGATATCGTCAAACTCAATTTCAACTACGATGCCCGGTTTGAGGGAAAGCGTCGGTCCGAATCTTTCAACAATTAAAGATTTGAATGCTTTGTTTAGTTTCTTGAGTTCTTCATCAGTATAACCACCATACGCTTTACCAATTGGGATAAACTGCTCCGTGTAGCGTTCATCATCTTTTACGGAAACACCAAGTGTAAAATCAGAATAGGTTCCGCCTCGTTTTCCACTTCCGGCGTGAGCATACATGATGATTGTATCGATTGAGCCGCCCGGCTCCTTAATTTTTATCCAGGATTTTTTGCGCTGTCCATATTCGTATGTGCTATTTTTATGTTTTAACATCAACCCTTCATTTCCAAATTCCAGTGCGCGGTTAAACTTTTGGCGTACATCCTCGGCCGACTCAATCGGGAATTGACGCGTTACAGAAATGGAGTTTTTCTTGCAGAAAGCTTCCAATTCTTTCCTTCTGTATTGAAGCGGTTCGTTAAAGAGGGGCGCATCATCCTTAAAAAGTACATCATAAGCGATAAACTCAACAGGATATTCAGCCAATAGTTTTTTGCCCGGTTTTTTTACTCCCATTCGCTTTTGAAGGTGCTGAAAAGGCATAATTCGGGAATCTTTTACCACGCAAATTTCTCCGTCTAACACAACAGGAGGGAGCGTTTTATTACTAAAGAAATCGATCAATTCAGGGAAGCTGTAGGTTATCTCATTTAAATCACGGGAATATAGTTTTACCTCGGTTCCAGAGGCATGAAGCTGGCAGCGCATTCCATCGAACTTTTCCTCTGCAAGATAGTTCTTGAGGTCATCGATTTCTTCCGGCTCAGCCGGACTTGCAAGCATAAAGGCTATGGGATTAAACAAGGTGAAGGTAGCTTTAGCAAGTGTACCGGATTTGCACATTACTGCGGTTTCTCCCAAGCTGCCGGTTACCATATGGGCATAACGAACCTGCTCCGTTTCTGCATCATAAGCTTTTGAAAGTGCATTAATAATGCTACGAGCTTCAAAACCAATACGTAAACTACCCTGACTCAAAAGCCGGAGGAAAAACTTTACTTCAATTGGAATTAAAGCACGAAACACATCAAACAAAACGGCATCCTTGTCTTCTCGTTTTCGGGCTTTTGCCAGTTTTATGCAAAGTGCATCAATTTTCTGAAGCGAAAGATTAGTGATGGACTGCTTTTTATGAACGGCTTCAAGATTTTCAAAGAGTAGTTTAATACTTTCGGTGGCACTTCCGGTTGCGGTACGACAAGCACGAAAAACAAGGTCATAGTCAAGTTCGCAAAAGGCAGCGGCGGCAACGCCAATCGTTCGGTGACCGACAGATGCCCGTTTCCCTGAAACACTCGAAAACGCTCCTTCACCGGCAAACCGACACGCCAGTCGAATATCTTCTGCATCTTCCAAACCTTTCAAATAATCAGCAAAAAGAGCAATTTTAGCGTTGGTACTCCGTGTGTCTGCAATGGTTTGCATAGAAACGGCAAATGTTCGGAATGCATTAGGTGGGAGTTTAGTCTTCATCAACGGCCTCCAAATGCAGCGGTTGGCTGGGAATACCTAAATCATCCAAATAATGCTTAACAATTGCCGGATTTGGAGTGTGAGTGATATACACCATTTTGGGATTTAGCTGCTTGCAAATCTTCAGCAATTCAAAGAAATCGATATGATCAGAAAGTGGAATACGTGCGTCGATGGGCATTTGGGCTCGTCGGCTTTCGTGTGTAGCCCAACCCGAAACATAAGCAATTTTCTTTCGCTTTATATTTTTAAGCATTGGCTGTTCGAGGGAGGAACTGGGTGTAATCAGAATTTTCCCGACCTCTAAAGTTTTAGACTGATAGCTTTCATATCGACCTATATCACACCCGAATTGTTCGTAAATATCGCAAAGTTTAAAACCGGCACCGTGTATTTGCACCATTTTTTGCAAAGGCGATAGGGCATGCATCACTTCCTGAGCTTTTCCCAAATTGTAACACAAATAAACGGGTATGAAATTTTCGGCTATGGCATCAAGGGCGAATTGTTGGATGATTTTGGACAATTCGCTGAAAGGTTTCCAACGGTAGATAGGAAGAGGAAAGGTGGCTTCGGTTATAAAATAATCAACATTGCCAGG
>PXCK01000046.1 GCA_003566635.1 Balneolia bacterium
ACCGGTCTCCACAGAAATAGAAACACGTTGGGGCCTGTCGAGTTTCAAAGCACGGGCGCTGAAATATCCGGCTAACATAGCGCCTACATTTAACAGTAAGCCCGGGATTCCTGTTTGAATGAAATAGGTAACAATATTGGCACGCTCCTGGAAAATGGCAAGACTCAAAATTATCACAAAAAAAGCAATGGAGATGCGATTTACTGCATGCTGACTTTTTCTGGTAAAATCCGGGTTTTTCCTACGGATAAACATACCGATTAGAATTGGTATGATGGTAACCACCAATATTTGGAGAAAGGTACGACCAAAAGGCAGGTTGATGTTCTGCGTTTCACCCATGTGTAGCAGCAATGCCACGTTTAGCAAAATTGGTATACTTAGATTTGTAACCAAGGAACTTACGGCTGTTAATGAAACCGAAAGAGCCAGGTCGCCTTTGGCAAGAAAAGATATGATGTTGGAAGTAGGTCCGCCGGGACAAAGCGATATAAGAATGAGACCTACTGCAAACTCAGGTGGCAAATTAAACAAAGCAGCTAAACTGAATCCCAAAATGGGTAAAAAAACCAACTGATTAGTGATACCCAGAAAAAAAGCTTTGGGAAAACGTACAACATTTTTGAAATCTTCTTTGGTAAGCGACATTCCCAACCCAAGCATTATGATGAATAATGCCAAAGGCAAGAACAACGCCATTACAATAGAATCTTCCATACCAAAAGTTACATGATTGAATAAGGCATAAAGAAACTCAATTTTCGGATAGGAGGCAAGAGTCTATTTTTATAGTTTGACAACAAGAGATAGCAAAACACAATCCTGTACAATCAAAAAAAAGCCTTGCAAGTCAATAACTTACAAGGCTTTGAGTACCGCTGGCCGGACTCGAACCGGCACGGAGTTTTAAGCTCCATTGGATTTTAAGTCCAACGTGTCTACCAATTCCACCACAGCGGCACAAATTGTTTGGAGCATCAAATATAAGACTAAATGAGCTACTTCCACAATGTGTTTTTTTATAGTTTCAAGAATTAATGATAACCTTCATATTTACAATAGCTTGATTTAATATTCATGATTCCGTAATGTGTTATTTAATATAGCAGCCTATTATATGAGCTACATTTCAGCTTACGTCAAATATGCATTAACCTTAAACTCGATGAAAAATATCTTTGATTTAACAAGCACGACTTCAAATCAAAAAAGAATAAAGCATTTTGCATCTTACTTCTTATTGTCTTTTTTCGTTTTGATGTTATTATTTCCCACAATTTCTTTGGCAGAGAAGAAAAATTCTGACTGGTCGGGTACATGGGATACGCGCTGGCGGGATGGTGGGGCTAGTTTGGTTTTAACCCAAGAAGGGAATACAGTTTCCGGAATATACCCACTATACAATGGTCGCATAGAAGCAACCGTTCAGGGTCGAACTCTAAAGGGAAACTGGTTTCAGGAGGACCGGTCGGGGACATTTGAGTTTGTGCAATCGCGAGATGGGCAGAGTTTCACAGGTAGGTTTAGTACAGGCGAATGGTGGACCGGAATAAGGTTAGACATGGATAGAGACTTGGGTATTACCATTGATCAAAGTTCGCCAATGACCGTTTTACGGTCATATTTAATGATAACTAATCTGTCTGGGTCTGATAACATGGAACTGATGGGATTAGCTGCAGAGTTACTTCACCCTAAAGAAGCCCTAATTGAAGGAGCCGACAGAATAGAATATGTGCGCAGACTCACCGAAGTATTAGATAAAATTACAGTAAGATTATGGAATTTGCCTCAACAAGAAGAAGGAAATGTTGCTACTTACAGGTTACGGCAAGCGGGTACTGATGAATATTTTGATATTGAATTCATGAGAATAAATAATAAATGGTTCATTTCGCCACCGTCTATTCCCGAGTTAAAAACCATTCGAGATGATATGCGTGAAGCCAGAGGGCTAGCTCCCGGAACCATTACGGATTATAATAATTTGCTGCATCCAAGAGCTACTATGCGCAGCTTTATTTCGAACTCATTACGAAATGTTGGTGATTCTAACGCTAAAATTCGAGCGACACTAAATTTGAGTAATATTGCTGATGTTGCCAGGAATCGAGAATCTGCAATTTTAGCAGGATATCTTAAAATGGTAATCGACCGTGTAGGCTACGTTATTCATCAGGAAATACCCGATGACCCTGACAGCCGAACCCCTTATGCCCACTTCGAGCACCCAATTGGCAATATAGTAATAGCACCGGTTGAAACTGAAGCAGGCGTTGTTTGGCAATTTACTCCGGAAACACTCAGTACAATAAGAGCTTTATATGCAGCAATGGATGATTTTCCAATAGCTGAAGGATTAGCAGAAACGCCACCCGTTGATGTTCACTTTGCGATTCGAAATTTTGTGAGGGGTTCAGCGCCCGGATTGCTAATGCCTTTGGGAATTTTGGAAAGATGGCAATGGGTAGGCATGGGGCTTGGTTTTGTTTTTGCGATTTTACTCGCCCTAATCTTTAGCTGGATAGGAATACGTGTCAGCACTAAAACAGGTTTACATAAAGCAGAGGCAGATTCCGCTCAGCATTTGCTCACGGTTTGGGCTTTAAGAGGTTTAGCTTCCGGTGCTGTTTTGTTGATATCCATTCATTATATGGGTATACCGGATGAGTTTTCATGGCTCATTGTAGGCTTAAGCTGGATATTGGTGGTATTCGGATCTTTTATGATAGCATGGCGATTAATTGGATGGATATCGCGCAGGCATGCTAAAAATCAAAGTGTTGATGGGCATAATTTGGTATTATTGTCGCTAGCTACAGGTATGGCGCGTATCATACTCTTGCTTGGGTCTATATTTTTGCTAGCTCACTTACTCTCATTGCCATTAAACGGGGTGTTGGCTGGTTTGGGTATTGGTGGATTAGCTGTGGCATTGGCAGCTCAGCCAACACTACAGAATTTACTAGCAGGATTTACCATTTACGCAGACAGACCGGTCTCCGTAGGTGACTTTTGTCGATTTGGTGATAAAACAGCAACCGTTGAATATATAGGGCTACGCTCCACACGTTTGCGCACACTTGACAGAACACTTATTTCGGTACCCAATGCTCAATTTTTAGATATGCAGCTTGAAAATTATGCCCTACGAGATCGCAGATTGTTAAAAACCGAATTACAATTACGATATGAAACCACTCCGGATCAAATGAGATATGTACTAGCCGAACTTAGAAAGTTAATGATTGCGCATCCAATGGTGCTCCCTGAACCAAAACGTATTCGCTTCACAGGATTTGGGAGTCATTCACTTAATATTGAAATCTTTGTATACATACTACGCCCGGATATTGACGGATTTACGGCAATTAAAGAGGATCTGATGTTGCGAATTATGAATATAATTCATGATGCCGGTGCTCAATTTGCATTTCCTTCAATGGTACATTACCGGGCTGAAGACCAAAAAGCTGATCCGGAAAAAACAACTCAAGCAGAGGCTGCAGTTGCAAAATGGCGCGAACTAGAAGAACTGCCGTTTCCTGAGTTTGAATGGGAAACAATCGAGAAACTCAGCGATACACTCGACTGGCCTCCGGAGGGTTCGATTGAACAAAAGAAGTTGAAAGCTCAGGAAACAAATAAGAAACAGGAAACGGAAGAGAAAAAATCTAAAACTTAGACGCAAAGCTAAATATTTTTGTTGCTACAATCACTTCTGTAAACTACAGAGAGGTTGTACAACCTACTTCCATCCAAACATCCGCTTAAATGGACCGGTAGCCATAAGTTTTACCATATCCTTTGATCCTTTGGCTACGATTCCGGTAAGTAAACCCGCTGCCTGAACCGTAGCACTATTTCGGATATCTCGTTTTTTTGGCTTGGTTAGGGTACTACAATAATTTCGGGCTATCATGCCAACGCGAAGAGTTAAGAACGCATTTGAAGCACCGGACAAAGTTGAGTTTACAATAAGAGTAGTACCCGGAACGGCAGACAAAATGCTACCCGTACCTTGCATAATAGAATTTTCGATTAACTCAAAAAACTCGGCATCGTCGAGTTCGGTGGCTACCATAGCCGTTACCATAACGTTGGTGTAAAGATAGCCCATATCTTTTAGAGTTGGTCGTTGAGAGTACACATGCGCAATATCCCAAATCATACGAAACTGTAATCCGAGTATAAATAGCGCATCTAAGGCGCCGTTTTGGGAGATTGCCGTTGTGTAAAAAGCCCTCGAAGCAGTAGACGTTACCATTTTATTGGCATGGTCATCCAGAGTTTCAAGTGCTTGTTTAACGTCATCCTCAGTTTTGACAATCAGTTGGGTGTTCTGAACAATAGGATTTGAATTGAGCCTATCGGATAGTTTTTTGATGTAAGCGGTATATTCCGGAGTGTCTGTTTCATCGGGAGGGATGATACGAGCAGGCAGTCTCCAAAAAAGAAAAGCCGGAGTTCCCAAACCAATCATGAGTAGACCAAAAGCAAGAATGGTGAAAATAAAACCAGCTGTTTGATTGAAATTAGTGATGGTTGAACCAAGTTGAAGTACCTGATTGATGATGATTAAAAGTGCTGCAAATCCTAAGCCAAGGGCAGCAAAAAAGAGAATGCGTTTTAGAGAATCAAACATAAATCGTAAATGATTAGTGGGCGTTTGATTTAATGTACTAAATGATAGCTTGAATATTAAAGAGTTTATCGATTTTGCAAATCAATAAATTTAGGATTTACTACGAGTTTTCCACATTTCAGAATGCCGTCTATATCATTAGGAAAAAGAAAACACTTCCCTAAACGGTTGCAATTAATGGGTGTAAAGATAATTAAGGCTGTTAACATAAAAATAACATACAAAAAGGTGGAAAAACTGCGAAAAAATCCTTTATTTGCTAATCCTGTTAAAAAGTTTTTAAAGGCTGTATAGCAATGAGAAAGCGCTTACAGAAGAAGTAGTTATAAAACATAAATAAACATAAAGTTATGACATTGTTGTCAAGCATATCGATGTTAACCTTGGCTTTATTAAACCGGGTTGCTGATAGAAATACTACTTATGCACCTTTCCGAAATTCAATAACAAACACATAAACAAATACGGATAATTATATGAAACAACGATACAGATCATTTAATTGGCTAACGGGATTGTTGGCTGTGATATTTGCCTTTGGCTTAGTACAAAATTCGAATGCGCAAACAATAATTTATTCGGATAATTTTTCAGTTAGCCAAGGTGCAAGCTATACAACATCAGGCACAATTGGTTCATCTGATTGGGTCGTAACTAGATCCGGTGATGATTGGGGAGGTAGAATTCATAACGGAATTCTGCATTTAACTAATACTGCAGGTTTTGCAGGTAATTCAAGTGGTTGGGTGTTTGCTAGTGTAGAGTATGATGATTTTGAGACAGGATATGATTCAATATTAGATAATAACTCTGATTTGGTTGTTTGGTACTTTAACATGCAACAACCTCGCTCTAATCCGGCCGGATTCGGCACCAACAATTATGGCGCAGCATTTGTACTAGCTGCAGATAGTAGATCTGTTCAAGATTCTGGTTCTGGTTATGCTGTAGTACTTGGAAATTCTGGCACACCTGATCCAGTTAAATTAGTGTCCTTCACAGATGGTCTTTCAAGTCTTGGCACAAATACCGGTTCCGGCATAATTACAGCTGGTGCACCATTGAATGATCCTAAAAATGATCACTTTTCCGTAAAAGTTACTTTTAACCCAAGTACAGGTCAGTGGAGGATGTATGGAAGAGTAGATGGTGGCTCATTTGTTGACCCAAAATCTGGTGAACTGACTTTGGTAGGTACAGGAGCGGATCTAACTTACACGGATTTAGAGTTGCCATTTACAGGAGCTTATTGGCAGGGTGCAACTGCTGGAAATCAAATCGCCAGTTATGATAACTTTACATTACAAATTGGTGATGACCCTATACCAGGGATTGATGCACCACAGTTTAGTACTCCTCCTGATACATATTTTGAAGATCAAACTGTATTTATCAGCAATTTTAGTGATTACAGCGGCGGAACTACCGTTTATTACACTTTAGATGGTTCTGATCCGGATGAGGGAAGTTCTGTCTATAACGATGGTACCGGAATATTAGTAGAAGATGGTAATGGCGTAGTGACGCTTCGTGCTATTGCGATCGAAGGTACAAATGAAAGTGCAATTAGTTCTGTTGTTTACACCTTTCCGGTTAATGTTGCAAATATAGAAACGTTAAGACAACAATCAACTGGGTCCACAATTTACAGAGTTGCTAATCAAGCTACATTTATAGGTGGTACTAGCTTTAGAAATACTAAG
>PXCK01000100.1 GCA_003566635.1 Balneolia bacterium
ATGGATTTGAATGGCACAGTGTAAGAATTCAAGGAACATTTGTAGCACCAAAACTCTGGTAATTAAACGTTATAAACAAAAAAGGCACCTGTTTTGCAAGTGCCTTTTTCCTGTAAATTGTATTATTTAATCCGGATTATTCACTAATAGATTTCTCGTTTTAAAAAAAGTTTACGAGAAAGCACTTAGTGTGTGTTTAAATTTAAAACTCTCTAACTATAGTTCCACAAGTCAACATTCTGTCACCATGGTAAGGGTTTAAAATCCCACTTTCTTTACTCAACCAATCGGCGGAACCATCACGAACCATTGGGCAACGCTGTTGATAAACGGTAAAACTTAGCGGACCAAAATCACGAACCGTGTTAATCATAGCTTCTGATAAGTATTCAAAATGATAGCGCTGCTCTTCAATGTCATCTTCTTCTGCTATCATAAGTGCGCGCTCATGAGCGGTTTCCTTGCTTACTGCCCAAACAGCTGCAGATTCTTCAGCTAATAAATCATCAGGCATTTCGGCTAGTGCAACTGCAAACAAAGCGGCGTGCTGCTGAGATTCATCAGCGTTAGCCTCGACAAGTGCACTACTCAATTCAAAGTAAACATCTAATGCAGACTCCAACTCACTCTTAAATTCATCAGGAGCTTCAAATACTTCGGCTACCTCAGTAATTTCTTCTGACGGAGATGGCATCGGCATTTCGTGATCATGCGAATCGCCACCACAAGCAGACAATAAAAAAGACAAGGTTAAAAATGTGATTACAAAATATTTCATAGTACTAATTAATGGTTTTGGTTTTTAATTTCGCTATAATGTAACAAAATCAAACCAAAAAATCGTTTAACTTTTTGATTTGGCACTGAGCAGGGATTCATCGGTCATGTTTATAATTAACCCAAAAGCGGGTGGATTACGCCATAAAGACAAACTTGACACCTTTCATAAACTAATACGATCTAATTTTTCTGATGCCAAGTTTTTATTGATTGATGACAATAATATGCACCTTATATCATCAGAAAACCTACAGCAATATAATGCGGTTGTAGCCTGTGGTGGTGACGGTACTATTCAAATGACAGCCGAGAAAATTATGGGAACTTCTACACCTCTCGGAATTATCCCAATGGGCTCCGGAAATGATTTTGTAAAATCTGCCGGAATTAGCCGCCGACCTGAAAGAGCGCTAAAACAACTTCTAAAATCAAATCCTCAACCAGTTGATGTCATTCAATATGAAACCAATACTATCAAAAGGATCTGTATTAATACATTGGGTATAGGATTCGATGGTTTGGTCAATTATCTGCGAACTCAAAACAATAAAAAAGGTTACATCGGACCGGTTTTGAAAGCAGCTTTTTCGCAACGTTCTTTTTATGCTGATTTAAAAATTGATGGAAAATCTGTAAACAAGCATTTTTTAATGATAACCCTTGCAAATGGCCATACTGAAGGAGGTAATTTTAAGTTGGTAACAAACTCAAGTATATCGGATGGCTATTTCGAGTTGATAACAATCGAGCCTTTATCAAAACCTGGTTTATTATTAAGACTGCCACTTTTTCTTTTCGGCCTCCAGCATTACTCAAAAAAGATCAAGACCATCAAAGCAAAATCAGTTGAGATTGTACATCAAAAACCCGTTTATACGCATGTTGATGGAGAACAATTAGGACAAATACGGAGTTTAAATGCCGAAATCCTCCCCGGAAAACTTCAATTACTTATACCCAATGAATAACTTTAAACATATTTTTTTTGTCCTAATTTTAGGTTTTGCACTCTTCAGTCAGTCACTAGCTCAGGAAAATCGGATTTATCTCGATGATGACTTACTTGTATCAGGAATCGATTTACATATCCATAATGACAATTGGATAATTTATGACCGCTTCCAACAAAAGATTTATTTAATCAACCCCGAAAATGGTGAGTTGATACGAGAAATTCACTCCGACTACATCCACCCCGGTTTTAGTTGGTTGCCCATCATAATCCGCCCTCTCGATGAAGCTATTTTCGTAGTTAATTCAGCTCCGTTTGGTTTCTACATAGGATATAAAAATGAGTTTTTGAATGAATTAGATATGGACTTCGAAGCTACAGGCACCCTTCTTTTTACACAAGACTATATGTTAGGTTTTTATGTGAACCTTGACTTCACTCCCGAAATAAGAGTGATGGATATGGAAGGAAAAGTTACTCGATCTTTTGAAGTTGATTTAAAATTCCCTCTACTTGACTATCGTATGGAAGAATTAGTGATGCATCTGTTCAGAGATAAAATCATTATAGGATCGCCAAATCAGAATGAGATCCACATTTATGGACTGGATGGTACCAAACAGAGAACTATATTATTAGAGTCCGATTATTTCATTGAGCCAAGTCGTGACTTAAGCCGTACAAGTAATGCACGAGAAATCGGCGAATTAATGGAAGAGTTTTTTCAGGTCAAGCGCAATACTTCAGACATCATGAACAGTTTTATGGTCACCGATAATGAGCTTTTGGTTTACATGCGCCATAATAAAACCAATTTATTTGAATACCTGTTTATAAACTTAGACACCAATGAGCAACGTTCTCAAACAATTCCTTATCCCGATGACGGATATTTAACTCTTGCACAAGATGGTAAATTGTATTTCACATGGTACCATGGAGAAAAAACCTTCATAGAAATTAAAACTTTATCCGATATCTTTTCGTCTTATCGATAAGTTTTAAAACCATCATCAAATTTCTAACTCTGTTTCCATGCGATTTCTTGCTGCTTGTATCCTTTCTGCTTTTTTGTTTGTTGCCTGCTCAGGTGATTCCTCTGAGCCCGATCAACCAAAATCTCTTACAGACCAAACCTATGAACGCCTATCAGCAACCCTCACTTTTGGGGAAACCGACGATGTTTTTTTCCAGCGTATAGGAGATTTTTTCCAAGCCGAAGATGGCCGTTTTTTCTTGTTGGATTCCGGTCAGCGTAAAATTTTTATTTATGATAGTAACGGTTCATATTTAACCTCTTTTGGTCGTGAAGGGCGTGGACCTTTAGAATTTGAACAACCATTAAATTTCTTCATGGATGAAAATGGCTTGCTGTACGTTTACGATTTCACGCCTTTTGCTGTTAAGGTTTTCAGAGAGAACTCGCCCAATAATTGGGAATACAAAACAAGCTTTGCAGTAGCAGAAAGTAATCCTGCAGGACTTCGAACTTTCCCCATTGGCGTCGTAGGCATTGGTGACGGATTAATGGCAGCGATTCATCGTCAGGGATTTTCTTTAGAACAAGACGATACTCCGGTTTCTTTTGATGTGAATATTCTTAATAAATCCGGTGAGCAACAATTCAAGCATGCACTTGAGCTTCCGAGTGAGAGAATGATAATAGTACAAGGCAGTAATACAGTATCAATTAGGCCCCAGCCTTTGGGGTATTCGCAACATAGCCATACTAAGTCCAATGGCATTCATTATTTCGCCTTTAATCAGAATAACAAAATTTATAAAATTGATTTATCTGACTCCCTATCGGTTGCAGAAGTATGGGCCGAACCCGACTTGCCTCGGTCAGCCTATACCCGAGAAGAGGTCGCCAATGCTTTAGAAATATTCGAAGGCGAAATTCTGAGTCAGGCCCGTGAGGGAATACCAGAATTACGACCGGGATACAATCACTTTGTAGTATGTGATAACGGCTTGTTATGGATTCGCCATGAAAGCTACAATTCCGAAACCAACGAAAGTCGTTATGTGATCTTCAACCCGGCAACCAAAACATTTGAGCGCTTTATAAGCTTTGAAGGAAGAGTCCGTATCAATAAAATATCGAACAACCGAATCTTAGCACGACATACCACTGAAGATGATCTTTTCGAGGTAAAAGTTTTTGAGCTTTAAGAAGAATTATTCACAATGTAATCCCTTGTACCAGTTTACCTCAAGATTTTACAATTAAGTTTAAAATACTGTGACTCAGTTATTATCTATTTGATTACCTTAGATAATAGTTAAAATACCAGCAAGGAATAATAAATTAACAACAAACCGTCATCCCGCAAGACCGCTAAGCAAAGCAAGAGGGCTATGCGGGATCTTCCAACCAAGAACTAAGAAAAATTATACTTAAAATTGGTCTTTAACTTTGCTATTCACATAAAAAATTCTTACTAAACAAAATATTGTTTCACCAAGTCATCAAAGTGAATGACTTTCTTTATATCAGTAGGATTAAAGAGAAACGGTTCCACATCTTTTGCCATAGTATCCATATTTAATTCGTGAATTTTATCCTGCAAAATTCTTTTCAGTTTTGCCGGATTGGAAACACCAACTTTTGCTTCTAAATAAGCATAATTGGGTTTGACTTGTTTGCTCATCAAAAATACAACATCGTAAAAATCCCGCCCTTTATTCCTTTTTCGATTAAGTATAGCAAACAATTTTTGTGCCATTAAAATATCAAGCGGAGTAGATAATATTGGTGTAAATACATCAAACCTATTAAGAATATATCTGTCTGGGTTATATTCAAAATTCTGAGATTCCGTATCTAACTGAATTAAAATTTTCTGTTCCTTGTAACCCGACAAACCTTCGTCATATAATAGGCCGGGGAACTTTATGTAGCAATGCCAAGCACCTTTGTAGACGGAATTAATCTCAATATCATATCCCAGCAGTCGCATTTTCTGTCCAATTTCATTTGCTAATTCATCAAACTCTTGTTCATTTAAACTAAGGTTATCAAAATCCAGGTCTTCAGAAAACCTGCTATTTTCGTACACAATTCGCAGGCAAGTTCCACCCATAAAGCATAAGCTTGATGAAAAAGGACTATCATAAATAATTTCGAGTATTTTATACTGTAAATACTCTTTCAGCATAAACTCCGGGTAGCCATAAAGTTCATCGGAGTAGAATTTTTTTATCTGGTCAAGCCCAAGCATACATATACGCTTTCAATAGTTTAATTCTTTTCGACAGGGCATTTGAACCAACGTACTTACAGTATGTATCCAACTTTTCGAATGAAACAGTTCGTTCTATTTCAAATTGATTCCACCTTAGTGATTCAAAGTCTTCCATTGTCTTAATTTCTGAATGCAGGTACAAATAGTCGATAATTGCCTTTTCAGCAGATGCAATAAGGTAATTACCAACTTTGCTTTCTTCAATTCTATATCCTATAAATAATTCTCTCTTCATGTTTCTGTATGAAAAACTGCTAACTTCGGTATTGAAAGTTTGAGTTTTGCGGGTTGTGCAACTCGTAGTCTGAAATACACCTTCGGGAATTATGCCATAAAACGACAAAGCTGATTCAAGAGAAACATAAGATGGGCTATAAATTTTATTTGCTATATGAAACCTGTCTGCTAATCCAATTTCTGAATTTTTAAACCTGTAATATCGGTTTCTAATTTTTTGGATATACCCCTTTTCCTGCCATTCAATTAATCTACGGGAATCAAAATTTGGAAAAAAAATTCCGATATCCTGTATCGAAAAAACAGGTATTTGACCTAAGGTATTTTTAAAGATAAGAAAATTCATTCCATTTCTATTTTTTGTTAAATATAACAATTTACAGAAACAAAATGAATACTACTTACTCAAGCATCACCTCAAACCGCTTAACAAATGGAAAGGGCTCATTTCCCAAAGCGTAGAGCGTATTTGTTTGCGGATTGGATATAAAATTATTAAGGTCGTTTCCAATCCCAAGTTCATCAAAACTATGGGTTGATATCAATTCTCCATCGGCATCAAAAAGATCAAAGTAACTTTTAGGGTTGTCGCTGTCGGTTCTGTCCTGATATCGAACCAATAACATGCCGTTTGCCAGTGCTAATGGCTCTCGTGTTAGTCCGGTAGTTAGCACCATACCGGCTGACATATCCATTGCCGGTTGTGTTATAAATTCAACCTCCCTGGTAATTTCCGAGAGCTTATTTCCGTCACTATCAAATTTGGCAACATGATACGGGTAGTACTGAGTGAGATATATTGTACCATTTCCGCCCGGCATGATGTGATCAGCCCAACCCGAAAAATTCATGTCACGATTATCAACCAATCTTTCGCCAAATGAACCAGTCATTTCAAAATCATTATTATCGTTGCGCGTAAACCTTTGCACCAAATCTCCCTGATATGTAAATCTAAACCCCATGATGAAAACCGAATCGGGGTGAGTTGCCAAAACTCTCGAAGGTCGCATTGAAAAAGCAAATTCATTAATCGGCTCATTATCAGCATCAAGAATAATCACTTTATTCAGAGTCCCATCAATTACATACACATTTCCATTTTCATCAACATCGAACGA
>PXCK01000201.1 GCA_003566635.1 Balneolia bacterium
AGATCGCCGGATTTTGAACTGATTTTGCGTTTAGCAATTTCAACAGGTTCGTTGATTGCAGCGTAGTCCGGAGTGCCATCCATGAAAAGTAAATCATAGATTCCTAAACGGAGGATATTTTTGAAAAATGGATCCATTTTTTCAATATCAACGGAACTGAATTTTGAGATGAGAAAATCCAGATAAGAACGTTTGCGTAAAATGCCCTGAATGTATTCATTCGCTTGCTGCCTGTCCTGGCCATCAAGCTTATTGACCTGCTCTAAATCTAATTGTAGATTATTGTCGAAATATTCGAGTGCCCTTATGCTGGTATAACGGGCGTTATTTGCGTTTTCCAAGGTCGTATTATGCTTAAAAGGTTAAAAATTCTGCTTTTTCATTAACCAAACAATATACTGTATTTTTCACAAGATGTGAACCGTTGGGAGTGAATCACTTGGAATAAATTTGGAGGTGTTTTTTTTAAAATTGTGAATGGTGAATGGTGAATGGCTTGAAAAAAAACTTTGCATCATTCAATAAACCTAAAATAACCACCAAGAACACAACGAAGGCACAACGAACACGAAGACATCGTTTTGTTATAATGCTGCGCTGTGAGCTTGGTGCATTCTTTGTGATCGTTGTGGTGGAAAAAATGCGCCTTAGCAATTAGCGCGAAACAATTCTACAATAAAAATTATAAAATGATAGTATCTGTATATTGAGGTAGAAAAAAATTAAATCAAACCACCATGCATCCAACCGAAATACTTTCCTCAATTCAGTTTGAACTACAATCAAAGGCAAACCCCGCCTACAGAGACCACGTTGCAAAACTATTTGATCTAAATGTTGATACCTACCTTGGTGTGAAAATTCCGGAAGTTCGAAAAATTTCAACCCGCTACAATAAACACGTAAAATCTTTAGATGTATCATTGTTTTGGGACTTATGTGATATCATGCTCGATAAAGAAATCTACGAAATGAAAATTTGCACTTTTCAATGGGTGAAAACCAACAAGCGGGTAATGCAAGAACCTGATTTATCAAAATTTGAGGACTGGCTTGAAGCTTACACAAGTGACTGGGCTGATTGCGATGATATTTGTTCCAATGTGTTTGGGGAGTACTTCCTGAAATTCCCCGATACCACACTTAAAGTTCTTGAATGGATTGATTCCGATAACCTTTGGAAAAGAAGAGCCGCTGCGGTTTCACTAATCAAACCATTGAAAAAGGGCAGAGACCTGTATTTGGCCAAAAAAATATGTGAATTACTAATAGAAGATGATGAAGACCTTGTTCAAAAAGGATATGGATGGATGTTAAAAGTTGCATCTCAAATTTGGCCGGATGACATTTATGCATTTGTAACTCAAAAAGCAGACATCATGCCACGCACAGCCTATAGATATGCACTCGAAAAATATCCCAAACCCCTTCGTGATAAGGCAATGAGACTATAGGCAAACTTTCAAATTGCACAAAAAAGGCATCAAAAATGTGCAAATTGAAAGTTTAACTTTCAGATTGCAAGAAAAAGGGATATTTTTTATGCAAATTGAAAGTAAGTATGCTAAGTAGAAAAATTACAAATAGAGTTATTGATTCCCTAAAAGAGGTGCCAATAACAGCACTAATAGGTGCACGACAGGTTGGCAAAACGACCCTTGCATTGGAATGTGGAGCCAAAATTGCCAAAGAATTTATTTATCTGGACATGGAGTCAGATGCTGATCTTGCAAAATTGAGTAGTCCGGAAGATTATTTAATGCGACACCCTGACAAGCTTATCATAATTGACGAGGTGCACAGAAAGCCCGATTTATTTCGAACACTTCGTTCTATTGTTGATAAGCGGAGAAGAGCAGGTGAAAAGAGTGGACACTTCCTTTTACTTGGTTCATCATCAAAAGACTTACTGCAAACGACATCAGAAACGCTGGCCGGCAGAATCCGATATCTGGAATTACCTCCATTTGTTATTACCGAAGTATTAGAAGAAAGTGGATACGAAAGTTCAATAAATAAGCTCTGGTTAAGAGGCGGTTTTCCTGATAGTTATCTCGCAGAAAATGAAAATAGAAGCCTGAATTGGCGAAAAGACTTTATTTCAACTTATGTTCAACAAGATATTCCATTAATGGGACCGCAAGTATCTGCTACCAGAATGAAGCGATTTTGGGGAATGATTGCTCATTATCATGGCTCTCAGGTTAACTTGACAGAGTTGGGTAGAAACCTTGAGGTCAGCCATACGACAATTAGGAGCTACTTGGATCTACTAACTGATTTTTATATGGTTAGGCAGCTACAACCTTGGCATGGAAATACAAAAAAAAGATTGGTGAAATCACCCAAAATATTTATACGAGATACCGGGTTGCTACACAGTTTTTTGAATATTAATAATATTGATGATCTTTTAGGCAATCCAATTGTTGGAGCTAGTTGGGAAGGATTTATAATAGAACAAATCGTGCAGCATTTGCCGGACGACTGGAGTGCATACTACTACCGAACGAGTACAGGTAACGAAATAGATTTGATCTTGGAAGGAACAGGAAAAGAGCGATGGGCTGTAGAGGTTAAGCGATCGGCATCACCGGTTTTAAGTCGTGGGTTTCACAAAGGAGCCGATGACATAAAGGCAACCAAGAAGTTTGTTGTATATGCGGGCTATGATGCATTTCCTTTGCCAAACGAAACAGAGGTTTTGGGTTTGTTGGATTTTTTGAGGGAATTATAACTTTATGATTCATCATAACAAGAATACTATCCTCAGTTTCTACCTTGACATCCCCACCGATTTTGGTTTTCTTACATCAACCATTTACATAAAAGTTTGATGTTGAAATTTTCTTATCTCTCATTTTTATCTTTCTTGATTTTTATCCCGTTTTTGAACGCACAAACGGTTGATATTACCTATCCTGTAGAAATTTCCGGAAGTCCGGGTGAAACTGTTTTGTTTCCTATTTTTGTATCGGATATTCCTGCATCTGCAAATGTGCTCTCTCTGGCATTTATCTTTGAATTTGAGAATGAGTATATAGAGGATATTGAACTTGTATCACAAGGAAGCTTTATCCCATTTCAACTTTTTGGCAATCGAAATTTTAATGTACCTGATTTTCGGGTCGGCGGTTTTGGAGCCACCCCGATTAATGGTAGTGGCGAACTGTTTACCCTCGAGATTACACTTGGAGAAGCTACTCCGACCGGTGGTGCTTTATTTACCGTTACAAGTTCAACTTTAAACGGACCTGATCAAGAGCCTTTTTTAAACCCATCGGCTCCGGTTGCTATTCCACTACAGATTTTTGGCGTAGATTTTTCCCTTGATTTGAACATTCAGGATGCAGGTTCCGGAGAAACTACGTTGACAATTGGAACAGCTTCTGATGCTACCCCGGGAAATGACAGCCAATACGATATTGTTGCACCTCCGTCTCCACCTGCCGGAGCGTTTGATGCCCGTATAACAACACCGGGTAACGATTACCTTACCTTTTTTCAACCCACAACAACTACTGTAACGACGTGGGATATCCAATTTCAACCGCAGACCGGGAATGAACCTATCACTATCAGTTGGGATCCGGGCGAACTAAATACAACCGGATTTTTTAGAATTACCGACACTATAGATGGAACATTTATTTTAGTAGATATGCGAACCGAAAGTTCTGTTACGGTAACAAATCCGGCAATCGAAAATCTGCAAATAACCCACGAAATACTATCGGAAACCTATGAGTCGGGCTGGAGTTTAGTAGGCGTTCCTGTTGTGCCGATCGACCCAAATGTCTTTGAAATTTTTGGTGATGTAACACCAAATTCTCTATACCGTTTTGAAGGGACATACATACCCGAAACCGACTTAGAAGCAGGTACGGGATATTGGCTAAACAGGCAGCAGGCCGATACGGTTATTTTTGATGGAGAGCTGATTACATCCATAACCATAAGCCTGCAACCCGGATGGAATATAATATCAGGTATTTCAATACCGGCTGTGATAGAAGACACAGGAAACATCATACAGCCCGGCACACTCTATGGATTTGACGGTGCCTATCAAGAAGTAAGTGTGCTTCAACCGGGTAGGGGATATTGGGTGCAAGCAACACAAGCAGGGGAGATTCAGGTTGTTGGGTTGGAGTAATGGGTATTGATATATAAATATTATGGCAGGTTTTTAATTTGAGGTACTGACTGAAAATTACCACTGATTAAGAAGATTTACCTCCCTAAAGTGAGGCAGGCAGCAGATTACAGCAGATTAATTTCCCTGAAGTCAAGAACTCATAATAAAGAAATATGTAGGCAGCAGATAATCGCATATTAAATTCACTCAGCCTGTAGCATAGTAAGCATACGATAAACCTGAGTGGTATTTTACTAAGTTAATCCTATTAAAGGTTGATCCATTACCAATTAGAATTTTTCCCTAACACATCACACCCAAAAAATCACTAAATTGCAATTTATAACTTCAATATTCACTTTTTGTTATTTGTATGAAATTTGTGATTCTTTCTGTGCTTACCGGTATTTTATCGTGTTTTGCATATTTACCAACTTTGTATTCTCAACAGATGAGTTCAAACCCTTTTTTACAGCCAAGTTCGCTTCAATATGAGGCACCACATTTTGACTTAATAAAACCGGAGCATTTTCTACCTGCTTATGAGCAAGGTATGGCCGAGCAACTTGCCGAAATCGATGCCATAACATCCAAGAGTGAAGCACCTACTTTTGATAACACCATTGTTGCCATGGAGAAAACCGGACGTTTACTTAGCCGGGTTTCAGCCGTTTTTGGCAATATGACATCTGCAAACAGCAATGCCGAAATTCGTGATATCCAACGTGAATTGGCTCCAAGAACTGCGGCTCACTTTGATAATATTTACCTCAATATGGATTTATTCGAACGGGTAAATGCTGTTTACCAGCAGTTGGATGAGTTGGAGTTAGACGGTCCATCACACCGATTAGTAGAGCAGTATTACGAAAGGTTTGTTAGAGCGGGTGCTTTATTAACCGAAGAGCAACAAGTGCAAATTCGGGCATTAAACGAAGAGCAATCAAACCTTGTAACTCAATTTCAAAATAATATTTTAGAGCTCACCCGTAATGCAGCCGTAGTTGTAGATACAGTTGAGGAACTCAACGGAATGAGCAGTGGGCAAATTGCCGCGGCTGCTCAGGTTGCTCGGGAACGAGGTTTGGATGGCAAGTGGGTAATTGAAATCACGAACACAACCCGTCAGCCTGTTTTAACATCCCTCAACAATCGTTCAACACGCGAACGTGTTTGGAAAGCTTCTGCAAACCGAGGTTTAGAAGCCGGGCCGTTGGATAACCGACCTTTGGCGGCTCGTCTTGCACAATTGAGAGCGGAACGAGCAGACCTTTTGGGCTACCCTAATTGGGCAGCATATACTCTTGAGAATCAAATGGCTGAAAACCCCGATAACGTACTTGATATGTTATCAAGCATGGTGCCTGCAATTATGGCCAAGGTAGATATTGAAGCAACTGATATTGAGGATATGATCGCCGAAATGGGTTTTGATCATGCACTGGAGCCCTGGGATTGGGAATATTATGCTGAAAAAGTTCGAAAAGCTAAATACGACCTTGATGAGAATGAAGTTCGTCAATATTTCGAATTCAACAATGTGTTTTATAACGGCGTTTTATATACCATGAACCGTTTATACGGTATCACATTTGAAGAGCGCCCCGACTTACCTGTTTATCACCCGGATGTGAAAGCCTACGAAGTGTTCAACGCAGAGGGTGAAAGTATTGCCCTATTTTATGCCGATTACTTTGCCCGCGAAGGGAAAAGAGGAGGGGCCTGGATGAGTTCTTATGTTAGACAATCACATTTGTTAGACCAAAAACCGGTTGTTGTTAATGTAATGAATATACCAAGACCGGCCGAGGGGGAGCCTGCATTAATCAGCTATTCGAATGTAACGACTATGTTCCACGAGATGGGTCACGGTATCCACGGTATGTTCTCTCAGGTGTATTATCCATCTCAATCAGGTACGGCTGTGCCTCGCGATTTTGTAGAGTTTCCATCCACTTTTGAAGAAGACTGGGCGATACATCCCGAGGTAATCGGGAATTATGCACGTCATTATGAAACAGGAGAGTTGATACCCGCTGCACTACTTGAACGTATTATGCGAGCCAGTACATTTAATCAAGGGTTTGATACACTTGAATATGTTTCTGCCACATTTTTAGATATGGAATGGCATATGTTACCTGCCGGACTTGAACTTCAGGATGTAGAATCTTTTGAAGATGCAGCCTTAAGAAAGCATGGTGTTTATCATCCTGCTGTACCTCCAAGATATAAGTCGGCATTCTTTGCGCATATTTTTCCCGGTGGATACTCCGCTAATTATTATGCATATATTTGGAGTGAGATACTCGCAGCCGATGCGTTCTACTTCATTCAGGAAAGAGGCGGTCTTAATGCACCTGAAGTTAAATTGTATATGCAAAGTGTACTCTCAAGCGGTGGCAGTGTTGACCCTATGGAATTATACAAGGAATTTAGAGGACAGGAGCCAACAACGGATGCTTTACTTAAGAGACGCGGCCTCTTGCAAACCGATGTGAATTAGTTTTTTTATTACATGTTTAACACAAAAGGTACTGTTGTGGAAAATCGGCAGTACCTTTTTTTGTTACAATCTGCAACGTTAATCGTCTGATGAAAATATGACTACAGAACAGTTCAAATTGTTGGTTATTCCTTTTGCCGGACGAATCCATCGTGTGGCTTTGACATTTCTCAAATCAGATACTGATGCGGAAGATGTTGTGCAGGAAGTTTTGATTAAGTTGTGGAATCACCAGCATAAACTATCTGAAATTAGAAATGTGGAGGCCTTTGCGGTTTCAATCACACGAAATTTATGCATTGATAAGCTTCGGTCTTACAGATACAGAAATCAGGTTGGTGAACTCGATGAATACAGTCTGGAAGGTACTAGTACTTCACCTGAAGGAATTGTCAGTGAAAATCAGTTAAGAGGCATTTTAAAAAGCTGTATTAACGAGTTGTCTGCTCGTGAACAAGAGGTATATAGATTACGGGAATTCGAACAACTTGAGTTTCGTGAGATTGAGTCCATTCTTGAAATTGACCAAACAACGGTTCGTGTAACATTATCGAGAGCGCGAAAAAAAGTACAAACGCTATTTTTTCAAAAAACAGGATTAAGCAATGAATGAAGCCATAAAAAAACTTATTGACGATTACGAAAACGCACGTACTTCTATTGAAGATGAAAACTTTTTGAAGCTTTATTTCACAACAGCAGATGGCAAAAATGACCCTGAGTTTATAAAGTGGAAGATGTATTTCTTAGCGTTAGATGATACGGGAAAACCTGAGTATGAAATTCCCGACAGCTTTTTCGATGATCTTGACCAACGAACAAAAATACAAACCAATTCCTATTCGCACTGGTATCAAATTGCGGCTTCTATTGTATTTCTTTTAGTAGGAGTACTCGCCGGTTACTCAATAAACAATTGGGATTCGGGTACTAAAGCAACTAATTCTGTAAATGAGTTGAATGAATTACGATATGTTGTGATGGGTGCAGCTGATAGAAGTTCAAATGCAAATGAGCGAATTCATGCAGCAAGAAAGGCAATGGATTTTGTAGATTCCGAAAACCCTGAAATCATTATTCAGTTACTTGCATATTCGTTAAATACCGATCCGAATATTCACGTGAGATTAGCTGCAGCCGAGTCACTTTTTGCGTTTATAAGCAATGAGCTGGCTGCATTGGCTGTCATTCAGTCCTTACATGTAAATCAAGACCCACTGGTGCAATGGCAGCTTATTCAAATGATTCGATATTTAGATAATCCGGCTGCAATTCCTGTGATTCAGGAGTTAATCTATGCTAATCAATCACCGGATTTTATTCAAAACGAACTTAATGAACTTTGGTCGAGTCTTACAACCGGCAAGACTGTAAACATTTAATCTAATCAACAAAAAGTATGATAGCATTTATTTTAGCAGTAATTTTATTTTTTT
Source organism: Balneolia bacterium (assembly GCA_003566635.1). Lineage (GTDB taxonomy): Bacteria > Bacteroidota > Rhodothermia > Balneolales > Cyclonatronaceae > PXCK01. The sequence goes on from PXCK01000201.1 coordinate 8,081, forward strand.
CTATCGGGAATGCCGATGTACGAGAGCAGGAATACTCCATGACACTTACTAATAGTGCAGATATTTCTGTGATGATAAACATTCAAATGGCAACAGTTGAAATTGTAGGTCACAACCAAAACGAATTAAAGATTGAAAGCTTGAGTTCAACCCGACCAAGAGCATCAGAACGAGCAGACGGCTTGCGTTCTCTTTATGCAGAAGGAACTGATAATACATCCCTCGGTTTGTCTGTAACCTTTGACGGAGATAATAGGGTGATGATTTCATCTGCTCAAAGACGGCCCGGCAATTTTAAAATTTATGTTCCTAATAACGTTAATGTACAATTTAGTGAAAGTACCCCGGGATATGGTAGTGTGAAAATTTCAGATCATAATGGGCGGTTGGAAGTAAATACTACAACCGGCAATATAGATATTCAAAATGCGAAAGGGCCACTGCTTCTTCGATCTGCAGCCGGCTCAATTAATGTTGTACTTTCAGATTTGAGTGATGCGGGTGAGAGCAGCATTATGTCCACTTCCGGTAGTGTTGATATAACCGTACCCGAAAACATATCGGCAAACTGGAGGTTGCAATCTGCCATTGGTGATATTTTTACGAACCTTGATATCGTAACTGAAAGAAACCCGAGACAACAAGGTGGAGCAAGCTGGGGGCGCTCATTTACCATAGAAGGCAAAACAAATAACGGAGGACCGCTCATTTCGGTACGGTCGGATGTTAGCAATATATACATCCGAAAAAAGGAATGACACTATCCCGAATTATTCAAGGAAGTATGAAATTGAAATCTTATACCAAAGTAAATATTGGATAAAGACAAAAAATCGCTTGCTCAAATTTGGGTGTGTTTGAAATGCTGTAGTCCGAGCGAAGCGATCCCCGTGAAGTGCAATTCCATGCTATTTGCGTTGAAGGTGAAAAAGTCATGGATAGGGTACTCAGGCACCCTTCCGCTGATTTTCCACCTTCTCCTTGCTACCAATAAAATTTCTTGCTGAATAATCGGGTATATGACTACTGAACAGTTCAAATTGTTGGTTATTCGTTACACCAGACGAATTCATCGTGTGGCTTTGACATTTCTCAAATCAGATACTGATGCGGAAGATATTGTGCAGTCAATATTGGATTGCCAGATAGTTAGATAATATTAAGTAAAACGAGTAAATGTTTCATAATTAGAATCAATTAGTTGGGTCGAAGGGTGCCAAAATTACTTGGCCACTTATTGTTTCTTGTTCTCTTGGGTACTCAAATGATAAATGAAGATTTCCTCTTTTAATTAAGTATGAGTGGGATGATTTAACTGCAGAAATAAATTCGGGTGAAATGCCACATCCCGCGCGGGTGGCTACTATATTCATTTCAAGCTTGCGCCCGGGCTTTTTATTAAACGAGCCATCCAAATTATTACAATAGGATTCCCCATTCAGTTTTTTGTGATTTTCGCCTTCAACTTGAACATCTATTTCGAGAAAACCCAGTATATGAATTTCCTCTTTCGGATCTGTGGGTGATGAATCACCATCGCCGGGGCGCAGAACTTCGCCGGATTCATAGTCAATCCTGTCTAACTTCCAGTACCCGAAAATACTATCAGGGTTTTCGGTATTGGGACTTGTTGTATTACATCCAATCAGCAAAATCAATGCTGATACAAAAATGAGTAAATGTTTCATGATTAGTCTCCATTAGTTGGATTAAACGAGGTTAATTGAATCTGTCCTGAGCCATCTATTTGCGAATTGAAATTTAATATTAATTTTCCATTACTGAATGCGTAACCAGTTGATGTTGTAACTGCACGACAGAATTCGGTAGCAATACCACAAACTGCACGGGAGCAGATCAGCGTTACATTTAGCTCACGTCCGGGTTTTTCAGTAAACCAGCCATCCGCCCAGTTGCAGTAAGCACCGCCGGTCAGCTTTTTGTGATACTCCCCTTCGGCCTCTACATCGATATTGCGAAAACCCAGCCAGTACAGTTCGTTTTCTGGATTGGGGGAATAGATGCCACCATCGTCGGGTCGCAGCACTTCACCGGTTTCATAGACAATGCGGTCCAATTTCCAGAAGCCGAAAATGTTATCAGGGTTTTCGGTATTCGGACTTGTTGTATTACAGGCATACTGAACTATTAAAAATGATATGGTTAAGATTATCGCTACTTTATTCTGTTTCATATCTTATACTAAATTTTTGTTGTAAATAGAAAGCATAAAATAATTTCAAGATTAAACTTTATATTTTCCAAACTTTTCAAAAATCAGTTCTATGGTGAGCAAAAAGACTTAGAATCATATTCATCGAAGTTACATTGGAAGATGAAATTGGCGTAAAAAATAAATGTTAAACGCTTTTATAAGTATAGCTTAAACATTTTAAAATATAAAGTGCAAATGGGGGGTAACATAATTTTATATCATGGCGGAAAAATCTCGTTGAAGCGATTTACATCATACAAACCTTTCGAGGTCTAGAAGACCACCAAGGGTTTGCGTGTTTCAACGAGGTTATTCGTGCTTTCTGAAACCAACCAACCCGTTGTCATTCAGACGCCAGAAACTCGCGACCAATTTTGGGCTCACTATGAACTTTTATACTCACCATTCTAAAGTATGGCGGAAGAATCTCGTCGAAACGATTTACTCCCGTTTCGCTGTGGGTAGCACAGCCCAGGACCAACGAGATTCTTCGTGCATAGATACCATAGCGTATTTATTGTAAGTTTCACAATAATGTTGCTGTAACAAGATAGTGCACTCTGAATGACAACGGTTTCTACCTACTATGAGTATGAAATTAACAGGCTTTTAAAACCACAAAAGCCCACAGTTTTATACGGCGGGCTTTCATGGTTTAGGGTTTTTAAAAAGTTCCTTACTTCACCAGCATCATTTTTCTGGTTTGTACAAAGCTTCCGGCTGTAAGTCGGTAAATGTACATTCCGGATGAAAGTCTTGAAGCATCGAAGCTGACGGTATGCATGCCTGCATTTTGAGCCCCGTTTACAAGTGTTGCCACACGCTGACCCTGAATGTTATACACTTCCAAACGCACTTCCGAAGCCTCGGGTATGGCATATTGAATTTGGGTTGTAGGGTTAAACGGGTTTGGATAATTTTGATTTAGGGTGAAATCGGTCGGTAAATCAAAATTGGCTTCATCTTCAGAACTTGTAGCATTACGCGGCATTATAACTTCACCATCAGGTAAAACACCAATTAAATTAAATTTGGCTAATCCCGGATTAGGGTGGTTATTTCTAAATCCTGACATTAAGATGAGCATGGTTTCCCCTTCATACATACTAAAGTCTTGCTCGAAGTTTTCGTAGTATGTGTTTGTTCCGGCTCTAAAAATATCGATTATTTGAGTATCGTTGCTCATTGATAAGTACTCGGTCCATTCCCCGAACTCAAAATTCTGAGCAATCTCATCACCGTTTCTTAAAAAAACATCCAGAACCGGTGCATCGGGTACGCCCTGGAACACTCGGTAGGTAACTATATCCAATCCTGTAGATTCCGACAGCATACCATCTATAACAAAAACATCAAATTCGGTATCATTTCGTTCATCAACATTTAGAATAATGCTGTAAGCCTGATCTTCATCTATTGTTAATGTGGTAGAATAAATCGTCTCTGCTTCATTTAATGTAGCTCCCGTTTGAATGATTGCGAAATTGACTTCGCCTGTGGCATTAAACCATTCAAAAGCGGATGCTTCTCTGTAAGATAAGTTCTCTGCAACAAGGGTGTTGTTCAGGTAAAAATCTACACCTTTAATGACAGGATTTCCTGCATTATGGATGACTTGAATAAGGCTTGAAGGTCCGTCAAGTAAGGAAAGTGTAATTGGAACGCTCACACTGTTACGGTTTAATTCATTAACGCTAAGGCTGAGTTCATCAGTGTAAATACCTTCTTCTAATCCGTTAGGATCAAAATAGACATCTACAAAAGCTGTCTCACCGGCTGCTACAACACCTTCGGTTTGGCTTAATGATACCCAGTCCGGAGCTGTACTGAAACGAATAGCTAATTCATCCTCCATGTATTCTGTATTGAAAGCAACTTGAAGACCATCATTCCCGTTTTCATTTTCAATACCTATTGTATTGGTATCGATGTCTCCATCCATAGATAAATATTGATAGGTGATAACTCCGCTTTCGCTTATAATTGCTTGAAATGTCATTTCGCCGGCAGCAGAACCCTGATGGGTAGAACTTGGTACCGCTGTCCATTGTACAATAAATTGGCTGCTTTCCTCATCGTAATAAGTGTAAACAGAGCCGCCGTTACGCATGTCTAAATCATCCCAAAAAACAGCAAGAAGATTATTAGGATCGTTTGAAGTTGGAATTTCGAGATTTTGCCAGCCTGCGGCAGAATACGAGCTAAATGTTATCCATCCATTAACTGAAACTCTCATAGAGTTGTATTCAGCACCGTAGAATGGAAAATCGAAAGGAAGTTGCACCTGTGTGTTGCCATCCCAAGTACCGGATAAAGACTCAAGCTCAACTCCGATTTCTGAAATTTCAATCCATGAAAATGTTGGGCCACCGGACTCATTACTGTCAACCCATTTGTATCCAAATATATCGGGTCCGCCGGCGCCAAATAGTACCGGATCACCGGATCTGTAATCGATTTCGTCACGTTGTAGAACTATGCCATCATACATTACTCTGTTTTCTTGGGCAGGTCTTTGGCTAAGTAAACCATTGGCTGCAACACCGGGGAAACTGTAAACTAAATCAGCATTACCGGTATTATCAAGGCGTAACCTTTGAGTGATTATACCTCCGTCAATGGTTGCATTTGCATTAAGCTCTGTGGGGCTGAGTACCAAAACGGGCACACCATCTGTTGTAGCATTTGCAGTATTGGAGATGCCTGAAACATTACCGAAGAAATCTGATGTTTTAATGGCAAAGTAATAGGTAGTAGTGTGCTCGAGTCCGGTAACAGTTAGCTGTTGGTTTGTTCCCGCTGCAAGAGGTCTTGGCAGGCTTGTAGCTGCTGTTGCATCTTCAAAATTTGCTTCAGTAATTGGAGCATCAGAAAAACGTACATCATAGGTAAAAGCAACACCGGAAGTACCACTTCCACCCGGAGCAGTAAACTCAAGCATTACAGAGCTACGGGTAGTTTCGGTTGCGACCAAGTCCTCAATATCGGCCGGTGCAACTCCATCATCTTCTTCAAGTGCTCTGAAAGCATTCAAACGCCCAATTCCTAAATCGAAAGTAGTTTCAATATCGCTTATATCATCACTTGTTAACATGAGTTGAAGTTTAATGTCATCACCGCTAATGCCTTCACCTGCGCGCTGAGAGGCAACTAATGCGGCTACACCTGCTGCATGTGGAGCAGCCATACTGGTTCCCTGATAAAACTGATAATTTCCATTTTGAACTGTGCTAAGTACACCTCTTTGTAAAACCGTATTTGTTTCACCACCCGGTGCTGACATATCAACCCAGCTCCCGTGCTGTGAATACCATGATTTACGATCTTGATTGTTAGTAGCAGCTATACTTAAAACTTCCGGATTAGATGCAATAGGTTGATTCGCACTGCCTGATCCGTTATTTCCGGCAGCAAAAATTATCAAACCACCCTGGATTGGGCCGGACGGGTTTCCGTCTGCGTCGTATCCTGCGTTATCGATGAAATAGAGTATGGCATCTCGTAAAGCTTGTGAAAATCCACCGCCACCCCAACTGTGATTTGCTATTACCGCACCATTGTCGGCACCATAAACAACGGCTTCAGCAAAACCGCTACCACCGGATGAACCAGTAAAAACTCTGCTGGTCATTATTCTAACACCGGAATCTTCTGAACCGTCTCCACCTGCAATGCCCGAGACTCCAACGCCATTATTATTTTGAGCTGCAATAGTACCTGCCACGTGCGATCCATGTCCATTTGTATCCTGTATGTTGCTATTGCCTGTAACATGGCTCCAACCGTGAATATCTCCATCATAACCATTTTCAGGACCCGGCACAGGGTTAATCCAATGCATATTTGTTAAATCCGGGTGATTGATATCGATTCCTGTGTCAACCACTTGTACAATAATGTCAGAATTTCCGGTTTCAATCTCCCATGCCTCAAGAAGACTGATATCTGAACCCGGTGTTCCGTTTTGTTGTCCTGTGTTGTGATAGTGCCATTGTTCGTCAAAACGCGGGTCGTTTGGGGCTTCACCGGTTTGGCTTTGGAGTAATTCAACAACTTCTTCTCGTGTCATTGGGGGGGAGGTTGGTTCACCCATTAACTGATACTGAAAAGCAGGCTCTGCGAATTCAACGGAATCATTTAGCTTGTAGATTTCTGCAAGTTGAGTAGGTGAGATAGTATCGGAGAATGTAATTTCAAACCATCGATCAATGCCATAAGCACGGTGTCGTTCAGCAAAACGAGGGTCCGTTCTAATGAGTTGTTGCATAGAGGTAATTCCATGCTCGTAATTCAAAGCGTCTAAAGTTGGAATTTCTGTGACTGCCTCTTCAACAAGTAACGTTCTGTTCAGGCTTGCTTCAGCTTCTTCGCTGATTTTGATAATTAGTTTGTTAGGTTCGTATTGTACCGGGCTTTGAGCAAAAACTTGGGTACTCATTAAGGTTAATACTGCCACAAAAAGGGTCGTTTTAACCCAATAAGTAAAATTAAACATGTGAAATCAAATTATAAGAATGTTAACTAACTGATAAGTCCTGAAATAAGGATATCTTTATAACATAATAAATGATATTGAATTTAGCAGATTTAATTCGGGAATTCAGGATAAGAGTATTGGAGGAAGTTTTTATTTTGAGGTGCCAAATTCAGGCTTTTAAATTTTTAGATTCTTAGAAATTATAAAGTCTTATTAAAGTTTTTGCTGCTTCCATTATCAGCCACAACCTCATTCCGAATCCCAGCTTGCTGAGAGTAATGGAACTGCAGCGGGTGAATAATTTATTTCCTTAATCTATAGAGTAAATTTAAACAATTAGTGTGTTAAATAATCAAAGTAGGGACAGGTCGCAACCTGACCCTACATTAGAAAAACAAAGATTTTTAGTTGTTTTTTTGGAATCAGAAAGGTGCTCATGAGCAAAAAAGTATTTCAATAACGACAATAAGACATGCTAACCGCGCAGATACCGAATAAGATGATTGCTTCGCGTGTCATTTTTCGGGATGACTTTATAGTAAGTTTTAAGCTTGGATTATAGATTATATGCTTTAAAAATAATCCAAAGGTTTCCAGAACTTCAAAATAAAACCCTACCTTAACCATACAACTACTTTCTAATGATTTCATCACATCTGTTACTAATCAAACAAAAAGCTTATATTTTAGGGCAATTAATCACACAATATTTTTTAACTATGAACAAACTTTTGATAACCCTTACTGCTTCACTACTATTTTTAATGGTGGCATGTTCGCCTGAAGCTGAAGTCGAGCAAGAAGTAACCGCATATCCTGATATTGAACAGATATTTTTCGGCGAAGTATTTACACCTGAGAATGTAGTTCCTGCTCACACTATTGTTTCCGGTTTGACCGAAGAGCCAAGCGAAGTACTACAGGTTAGTGGTGTTGTTGTTGAAGTTTGTCAATCTAAAGGTTGTTGGTTAGCCTTGGAGTTAGAAGGCGATGAAACCATGCGTATGACTTTTTTAGATTATGAATTTTTTGTTCCTAAAGATTTAGCAGGTACTGAAGTTATAGCAAAAGGAGAAGCATGGCTTAATACAACATCAGTGGACGCTTTAAGACATTATGCCGAAGATGCGCAACAATCTGAAGAAGAAATAGCAGCCATCACATCAGAAAAGGTAGAATTTTATTTTGAGGCAAGTGGTGTTTTAATTCAATGAACCGTTTCAAACTTACAGGAGTCTTTGTTCTCTTCGCTTTAAGTTCTTTCGTACTTACTTTTTGTACCGCAGAAGTGGAGGAGTATGAAGACAAGACACTTTCCCAAATAATGCGGGAGAGAGTAGATGATTTACGAATTGCCAGAGAAGCTATTATTAATGGAGAAGAATTTGAGTTAACTGCTTTTAATTCTTTTTCTGAAGGGACGCCATCCAGAGAAAATTTACTAACCGAAAGACAATGGGAAGAACTGGCATCATTTGATATGCTGTATGGTGTTCTGATGAAACAAGCATCTGCCGAGTCTTACAATTCTGTTGTTCAAACGTGTTTGTCCTGTCATGAAAGAACGTGCCCGGGACCTGTAAGACTTATCCAACGATTGGCAATTGATGAAGATGAAATGGTGTCGACCTTATGAAGTTTGTTGCCTCAGTAATGGCGACCATGATCGAGAATCGTGGCACAAAAAAGAATATATCTAAGCTTTTTAAGTTCTTTTTATTCCTGTTTACCCTTGTACTCCTTTATTCTATTACTTTTCATTTATTAATGGTTTATGTAGAAGGAGTCTCTGACCATTCCGTTTTATCGGGTGTTTATTGGACGTTAACGGTTATGTCAACGTTGGGCTTTGGCGATATTACATTTCAGAGTGATATAGGAAGAGCATTTTCAATGGTTGTATTACTTTCGGGTATCTTGTTACTTTTAGTAATGCTACCATTCACATTTATTCAATTATTTTATGCACCCTGGCTTGAAGCTTACAATAGATCAAAAACCCCAACAGAAATCAATGAGCCAATTGAAGGCCATGTTCTAATTACAAATTTTGATTCTGTTGCTCGCACACTTATTGAAAAACTCGATAATTACCACTATGATTACAGGGTAATTGTACCGGATAACGCAAAAGCATTGGAATTGTATGAATCCGGGTATAAAGTGCTCGTAGGTGAGATTGACAACCCAATTACATACCGAAAAGCTCGGTTTCAAGATGCTGCCATGCTTGTTGCTACCGGAAATGATATGGAAAACACTAACGTAAGTTTTACGGCCAGAGAGTATAATTCCAGCGTACCAATTGTAACCGTGGCAAGTTTAGAAGAATCTTTAGATATATTAAAACTGGCTGGTAGTAATTATACTTTACAGCTTGCTCAGATGTTGGGACAGTCTTTGGGAAGGAGAATTCTTGGAGGAAGTGCCAGGGTTCATGTAATTGGTCGATTTGAACAGTTAGTAATAGGTGAAGCTCTTGCAGTTGGAACTCCCTTAGTTGGTAAAAAGCTAAAAGACAGTAAGCTGAGAGAGATGGTTGGGGTAAACGTGGTAGGAATTTGGGAACAGGGTAAGTTTTTAATGCCAAACCCATCCACAGAAATTCATGATAGGTCGGTTTTAGTTTTAGCAGGTTCAGTAGAACAGTTGCGAAATTATGATGAAAACTTTGGTATTTTTCACACCGATGACAAGCCTGTGCTAATAATTGGTAGTGGAAGGGTAGGTGTTGCCACAGCAAATTGGCTAAAAAGCCGTAATATGGATTATCGTGTGCTTGATAAAGATCCTACCAAGATTCATGATCCGGAAAAATTTATTTTGGGTGATGCAGCAGATTTGGATACACTTCAAAAAGCCGGTATTAATGAAGCTCATACCGTAATTATTACCACGAACCGGGATGACATAAATACCTACTTAACAATTTATTGTCGAAAACTAAGGCCAGATATTCAAATTACCGTTAGGGCAACGGAAGATAGAAATGTTAATCTACTTCATAGAGCCGGGGCAGATTTTGTAATGTCGTATGCTACAATGGGAGCCAATGCTATTTTTAATCTTTTGCAAAGAAGCGAAGTACTCATGTTGGCCGAAGGGTTAAATGTATTTCGTGTTAAAACACCATCATCATTTGAGAAAAAATCAATTATAGATTGTGATATCAGAAAAAATACCGGTTGTAGCATTATTGCAATTAAAGAAAATGGTGATATGGTAATTAACCCTGCACCTAATCATTCCATACCGCCGGATTCAGAGTTAATTTTAATTGGTAATTACACATCTGAACGAAAATTCGCAGAATATTTTGATTGATAACTACGATAACTTAGACAGCTTGAATACTTATGTTGGGTATTTCAGTTTTGAAACGGCCGACAATGAAAGTGGTAGTTTTGAAATTTATGCAAAGTCGACCGGGATTTTTGAAATACAGCGGGTTTTTAAAAAAAAGCTTCAGCAATTCTGTAGAACATCAAACATCATCCCTGAGGGTTCAATAGTTTATTTACTGGATGTTATAGAGCTTACTACTAACGATGTTACAATACTTTCGGTGGTTAAGACTAACCACAATAATGATACTACAACTCAAATTGCAATACCTGAACGTTTAGGTAATACTACATCCTGGAGTTTCTCAGAACCGGATGATCCACAAGTTTTTTTCAAGGTATAGAAAAAAAATAAAAAAAATGTAACAATCGCACCATCTCAATACTCTATAGGGTGAAAGGCAATAAAACCTAAACTCTATACAATGATTAAGAAAGCTTTTTTTACTCAAAATCCAAACTTTGCACAACAGCTATCTTTTAGAGGTAGTGAACTATCCGGTAATGGTTTCAGGTCGTTTGAAGATCAATTTATGGTACCTTATTATTCACCCGGATCTTACCATGATACATATTGGACAAAAAAAACCTTTTTCAAAAAGTTGAATAAGGAACAGCGGAAAGAGAAGGAATCTTCTAAAAGCAACGTTTTGCATGTCGAAGATTGTTTCATTATTAGGTCTATGGTAAAACTTCAGCTTAGAAATGGTTTTGAATTATCGCAAGCTGAATCCGGTGAAGAGGCTTTGGAGTTAATGGTAAAAAAGTCTTTTGATTTAATTCTAATGGATGTAAATCTCGGAGATGGAATTGATGGAATTGAAACAGCATCAAAAATTAAAGAGCATCCGAAATGGAAAGATATTCCATTAGTAATTGTTACAACAAATGACTTTTCTGATATTAAAGAAAGATGTATGGTTGCAGGCGTTGACGCTTACTTGCAAAAACCTTACGACAAAGATGATTTATTAGAAACAATTGACGTGCTAATGTAGCTGAAGTAATTATATCAAAATTATGTTAAATAAAGAGAAACTTAAATACCACCAGCAAATAGACGATCTTATACATGGTCGGCTATCCGATTCTGAAGCTGATGCTATATGGAATATAATTGCCCAAAATCCGGAGTTATTGGATTATTTGGCCGATGCTTCTGTTGCAGAAACAATTGTAACTAAAGAAAATAAATCACGAATTTTTAAGATTATTCCATTTAGACCTTATATTTTTGCAGCTGTAGCAATTCTAGTTTTGGGTGTGATGATTTCCCTTTTTGGACTTTTTTCAACTGATAGTAAAATCTCAATAAAGCCCATTGATACGATCGATTATACAACATTTCGTTCAGCTTCAACAGAAGTCAACAATCTTGCTAGTGTTCAGCAAGCATTTAATTTAGCAGCACAAGAAAATTACGAAGAAGCCTTAGTATTACTTAGGGAAGTTGTATCTGCTTCAACCAGTGAAGTAGAAATAGCCGAGGCGTTAATCCTATCGGGTATTATTAAATATAACCAAGGTAGTTTTGAAGATGCTACAATTATTTTTGATAGTGTTGAAAAAACAACTCAAAACTACCCACTGTTAAGAGAACAAGCACTTTGGTACTTATATAATACTCATTTACAAAAGCAAGAGTTCGAAGATGCGTTAATAGCTCTACAAGCAACTATCGAAATAGATGGTGCTTACACGAGAGTGGCAGAAAATGAAAAAAGAATATTAAAGAATTTTTTGAGCAAGTAATACTCTCTCTAAGTATTGTATACTGACACATACAACAATGACCCATCAAAAAATTAAAGAGTGCTCCCTTGATTGGGACACTCTTTTTTTAGTGTGCCGTGCATGGCAACCAACTAGGTGGTGAAAGTCCACTGTGGGGGTTTGTAATCGCCAACCACTAGCCAAGAGCAAGGGTGTCCATCGCGAGGTGGAATCTAAAGGAAGCTGGCGGCAAAACTCCGCCCTGAGGAACACGAACCTCATCAGGCATACCCGATGGGATGAGACTGCTAAACAAGTCGAAGTCCAAAGATTACCCGGACATCGGGGTGTAAATGAGGCGGGGACATGGAGTGAAAGTGGGTTGCCTTACCACGGGAGGCCTCATGGACGTGCGGAAAAGCGCGGAGTAAAGCTTGCCATGAGGAGTCAGCCGAGGCCATAGTACCCAGCTACGACTAAACTGGGGAAGGGCTGAACTTTAAGGAGTGAGAAGTACATGAAAGATACCGCATGAAAGGAAGAACGCAGAAAACCTCTGAAACAGAGACCTACCCGCACAAGAATAGGACGGAATCCGAAGGTTATGCGGGAGGGCAGACTTTTATGTGGATATCCGAAAGCAACCTCACGGATTTTAACCAAAAGGTTAGAATCAAAACTTAAAGAGCCGCCCTGTACCGAACGGTATGCAGGGTGGTGTGAGAGGACGGATAGGAAAATAATTCCTATCCTCCTACTCGATTGTTAACCCGGATTATTCACCAAGAAATTTTCTTGTTAGCAAGGCGAAGGTGGAAAATCAACGGGAGGGTACCTGAGTACCCTGAGCATGACTTTTTCACCTTCAACGCTGCTAGCATGGAAATAGCACTTCGTGGGAATCGCTTCGCTCGGTATGCAGCATTTAAACCACACCCAAATTTGAGTGAGTTTAGTATTTTCCTAAATACAATATTTTTAGTAGCATAAGATTTAAATTTCATCCTTTCGTGAATAATTCGGGTTGATTTTATATATAATCATAATCGTAAAAATCAAAGCTGTTAAGATTATTAATAAAAGCAGAAAAGGATTTCTTTGTCCGGTAAGGGGAGAAGTATCACCAAAAATAATCAAGCTTCCCCACTGTGCAGGGTTACTGTTTATGTAATTAATATAATGAACCTGAGCATCTTGTAGAGCCTCACTTTTACTTGTCCCATTATTAATATTTTCAAGAAAATTTGTAGTTAAAGTCGATGCCGACTTATCTGTAACCGGCCACAAATTCATCATGAGACTTTTAGCACCTGCATATTTAAAAGCTCTTGAAAAACCTAAAATACCACTACCGGGAATATAATCTCCTGTACCCGAGTCGCAAGAGTTCATGATAATAAGATCGTTATTGAGGTTTAATTCAAATAGGTTATAGGCATTTATAATACCATCTTGTTTATTGCCGTGTTCATCTATGGAAGGGTGAAAAATAATTTTAGAAAAAAGTGCATTGGTTGAAGAAACCTCACTGTGAGTCGCCAAATGAAGAATAGACGAATTACCTGCAACATCAAGAAAATTTGTAGCTGTGCCTGAGTTCTCGGTAAAAACCACTTTTTTTGAAAAAGATGTCAAGTTCGTATAAGCTTCCTCTATCTCTTTGGTAGCCAATGGGAGAAAACTTAGGCTAGGGTTAGCCGATGAAGAAAAATCACTGATACCAAAGCCGGCATAGTCGTGGGTCAGATTTTGACTTCGACTATTTTTATTAGTTATATCACTAAGCGCATTATAATAACCGAATCTATAGTTTTCTATCATATAACTTGTTCTGCCGTAAGAAAAGGAACTTGCAGGCTCAGTAACCGGTAATGTTTCAAACGGGATTCGATAAAAAACATCATCCGGAACAATAAACAAGTCTGTAATACCTTTAGGTATTCTTCCATCGAAAAGACTTAAATACACTTTTCTCAAATAATTGAGGTTAGTATTGCCTGATCGTAAAGAATTAGCAGCATTTTCTGTATTCAACAACAAACTTTCTGAGTCGGTATGCTTGATGAAATCGATATTCCTGCGAGTAATAAATACTGAATAGACTTGCCCATATACAACATTTATAAAAAAAATAGCTTCCGAACGTCTTAGAGATCTTTGAATAGCATGAATGGTGGATGCTTGCTGATTGTCAAAATTTAAAACTTTATTACCTAATAACGAATTGCGCTTATTTTGTAGCTGTATAATTCTATTGATAATATCAATGCGAGATGTCTCCTCTAAGTTTTGCAATCGGCCTCGTAATCGTTCAATTTCATTACCGATTTGAACATCAACCTCTAATTCTTCATTGGTTAATAAAGTAGCCTTTAGTAATGGGCTGTTAAAAAAAGCAGTTCGTGAAACTAAACGTAATCTTTCAAACCACTCTGTAGCTTCTGATATAAATCCATTTCTATAAAGTATAGAGGTTAGTATTTGAATAGATTCTTCAATTTCACGGTCATACTGCATTTGGCCTGTTTGTGGGTCGGCACTTTCGGAAAGCCAGTTCGTTATTTCGTTTAGTATAGTTTTACTCTTCAGTAAAGCATCTGAATTGTTTTTATTATATTCTAAAAGTTGGGCTTGAATAGTTCTTGCTTTTATTTGGTTTTGAAACCGTAATGCTAAAATATCTGAATCGGAAATTTCTGACATTATACCGTATGCATTTTCATAGTTGCCTTCAAGCAATTCTAATCTGGCAAGCCATATTAATGCAGAATGGAGGCTGGGAATATCATTCCTTTCAATACTTGCTTCAATAATATTTTCTAATGCTATTTTAGCTTCAACTATGTTGCCCGATAATTCGTAGGTAGTGGATAGCCCAAAAAGAGCAGTTTGCTCATCAATAAAACTTCCTGCTTGTCTTGCAAAGTTAGCAGAAAGCTTGTAGTTCTTGATTGCTTCATCATAACTATTTTTTGTATCTCTTAAATACAAAGCTTGTGAAGAATATATTGCAGATAATTCACTTGTTAAGTCATTAACTAGAGCTAATTCTTCAGCTTCTTTTAAGTACGCTAATGCCACTGCTGGTTCATTTTGTCTTAAATGAAATACAAAAAGATTTCTAAGGAATAAAAGTTGAAATTGCAGGTCATTTGCTTTAAGTGCATCTTCGTAAGCATTTAACTGAAAAGCAAGATAGCTTGTAAAATCTCCTACATTTAAGTACGAAACAGCCAGATTGTTAAGTAAAGCAGTTATATGACGTTGACTTTCAATTTGATAATCGGAATAATAGACCTGCTCGTATTCTCCCAAAGCCTGTCGATATCGGCCTAGTCGGAATAAAATATTGGCATAATCAACCCGAGCTGTATGGTATTCCTCTTTATCTCCTAAAGCTTCTGAAATAGGTATAATATGGTTAGTATATAAATTAAGGGAGCGGTTATAAAACCCATTTTGTATAAGTGCAAATGCTGTGTGTTTGAGTGCAGTAAGGGCAAAGTGAGAACTTGCCACAAACAAATCGTTTTCGAGGAAACGGCTTACTCTCACTATATCATCGAACCTGTTTAATCGATTATATCCATAAATAATAGTTAGTAGGGAAAAGTGGGCTTTAGTAGGATTGGATCGTAATAATGCCGGTATTTCATTTTCCCAATATTTTAGTAATTCTAATGTTGCTGGGTTTAACTGAGTAGGTGGGGCGAAAAATTGAAAGAGATAGAAATCAGAGGGCGTAAATGGTCTTACTTTAAGCAAATCAGGATGGAATTCCCGATTTATAATTCTGTTCAAATGATGATTTGTTACAATGAAATCATTCGATAAATTTAAATCATGGACAATTTGAGCTCTTCTTGAACTACCGGATTCATTCAATGCGAAAACCAAATAATGGGTTTCCCCGGTAATTATATATTGCTCTATAAAAACATTAATAAGTTCAGAGTATGCTGTATTTCTGAACTGCCGTGCACTTTCAAATTCCTCAAATTCTAAAGTGTCATAAATACTATGAACCGAGATATTCCATTCCTCATAAACACTATGCTGAATGGCAAATGAGTTAGAAGCAAAGTAACAGAAAACTGTTAAAGATGTTAATAAAAAAGTAATTACTCGCAAGATGTTTCACTTAAGTCCCATTGTGGATATTAAGCATCTTACGTGTAAATGAACAGAATAAATTTAGTCTCTGTCGTCTTCGTCTTCATCTTCAGGACGAACGATGACAATATCTTCGCGAACATCACCGCCGCCACCAAAAACCGTAACAGGTGGATTATTATCGTCTTCGTCAATGAA
>PXCK01000153.1 GCA_003566635.1 Balneolia bacterium
CAGCAACGTTCGATGGCACAGCACTTGCCAGTGGAGTTTACCTGGTGAGAATGCAATTAGGCAACCAGGTTTACACTCATAAAATGCTGCTGGTGAAGTAAGAAACTATTTAAAACCCAAAATCATGAAAGCCCGTTGTAAAAACTGTGGGCTTTTGTGGTTTTAAAAAGGCTGTGAATTTCATACTCATAGTAGGTAGAAAACGTTGTCATTCAGAGTGCACGATCTTGTTACAACTACAGTATTATGAAACTTACAATAAATACGCTATGGTACCTATGCACGAAGAATCTCGTGGATTTGGGGCTGTGCTACCCACAGCGAAACGGTAGTAAATCGTTTCAACGAGATTCTTCCGCCATACTTTAGAATGGTGAGTATATAAATTGATGGTTAGTCAAAAGTGGTAGCGACTTTCTGGCGTTTGTATATCAATGGTATGTGGCTCATCTGTACGATGAATATGAAACTTAATATCACCGTCTTAATTGCCCACCAAAACCTTCGCTACCAATTCTGCGGGATGATTCACTTTTCTGCCGCTGCCATCCTGGATTTGGTGTTTGCATGAGAATCCATGTGTGCAAATGATGGTTAATTCATCAGCTTTATTTACAGCCGGTAATAATCTTTGATTGGCAATTTTCATGGAAACCTCATAAGTATCTTTTTTGTATCCAAAACTACCTGCCATACCACAACAACCGGAATCGAGAACCTCTACATCATAACCGCATAATTCCAGGCACCTGACAAAATCTTTCGTTTGTGTGAGTGCTTTAACATAACAGTGTACATGCAACAATACTTTGGTGTTATGGTTCTCAAGGTTCAACTCAGTCCATTTTTGCGGATGCACCTGCGCTATAAACTCTTCAAATAAAAATGTATTTTCGGCGAGGTATAATACATTATTCCTGTCATCATCGGTGCACAAATCGGGGAACTCGTCACGTATCGTTAACACTTCAGATGGTTCAAGTCCCACAATTTTCACTCCGTTTTCTTGATAGGGCTTTAATAATTGATACAGTTCTCTCAAAGATGCCAATGCTTTCTTGGGCATCCCTCCCGAAATAAATGTCCGTCCACTATTTTTGATAATGGGTTTTACCTGACGGTATCCGAGTTTTTCCAAAACCTTCACGGCTGCAATGGCATGTTCGGGATGATGCAAGTTCGTGAATTCATCAACCCATAAAATTACATCTCCATCTTCACGGAAAATATGCTCATGCTGTTTTAACCAAGAATGAAAGGAGTTCTTTGCAAACTTTGGCAGCGCTCGTTCCGGGTGCAACCCAATTACCGACGCCATAACGGATTTCACAATCCCTGATGATGCAACTGCATTGCTTATGACCGGTGTAATGGAACCGAGCTTCAATAGCGGCAAGGGATTCATCCAAAATCTGTCGGCCGGTTTTATCCCCTTTTCCTCATGCCATCCCTGCATAAATTCGGCTTTCATACGGGCCATATCAACATTGGCGGGACATTCCGACTTACATGCTTTACAACTTAAACAAAGCTTCAACGCTTCGTGTATATCACTACTGCTGAACGAATCTGTTCCTTCTGTAAATACCTGCCTAAAGATATTTGCCCTTCCCCGGGTGGAGTCTTTTTCGTCTAATGTTGCCATATAACTTGGGCACATTGTCCCTCCGCTATCGGCTCTTTTCCTGCACACACCTGCACCATTACACAACTCAAGTGCTTTATGAAACCCACCGGCATCTCTCCATTTAAATACGGTTTCAACAGGTGCAATGGGCTTGTCCGGATTCACCCTTAACCCTTCGTCCATCGGTAATGGATTCACAATTTTCCCCGGATTAAAAATTCCTTCGGGATCCCAGATTGACTTTACTTTACGAAATAAAGTAATTATCTCAGAACCAAAAAACTGCTCCAAAAATGGCGACCTGTTTCGTCCGTCTCCATGTTCACCGCTAAGAGAACCCCGGTAAGATTTCACTAAATCAGTGACTTCGGTCATCATCTCTTTCATTCGGGAAATATCATCCGATTTAGCCAGATTAAAAACAGGACGCAAATGCAATTCGCCTACCGATGCATGCGCATAGAACACACATTTGGTGTTATATTTTTGGAGAAGCTTTTCGAAATCGGCGGTGTATGCAGGCAAGTCCTCAACCCGTACTGCCGTATCTTCGGCAAAAGATGGTGTCTTGGCATCATCACCCAAACCCATGAGTAATCCGAGTCCGGCTTTTCGCAAATCCCAAACCCGCTTCATCTCGTCATTGGCATGTAGTACCGGATGTGCATATCCCATCCCGGCTGCCGTAAAAACCTGCACTAATAATTCTGCCTTATTTAGCATTTCCTCTGCGGAACTTCCTTCAAACTCAATAATCAAAATAAATTCAGGATCGCCCTTCAGAAAAAACCGATTCGCCTTTTGTTCAATATTAAGTTTTGTGGCATCCAATACATTTTTGTCTAAAAGCTCAACGGCCGCAGGTTCATAAGTCACAGCCTTAACCGTAGCTTCCATTGCTTCTTTCAACGTTTTGAAATGCGGAATCACGAGTGCCTTTTTGGTATGCAGTGGTACGAGATTTACAGTAGCCGAAGCCGTTAGTGCAAGTGTTCCTTCACTCCCACAAAGTAATTCAGCCAGATTAAACGGACGCCCATTCGGCGTAAACGGATGCATTTCCAACAGTTTATCCAATGCATAACCGGAGTTTCTCCTCTTCACATCGGGGTGCGGAAAACGTTCGGTAATCAATTCCCGGTTTTCCTCAAGCAGCGTAACCATCCCTCTGTAAATTTCGCCTTCAAGATTTTGAAGCGATTTTTTTTCTTCGAGTTCTTCCGGAGTTAGAGGACCAAAAGTCACCTTGTTGGCGTCCGACAATACGGCTTCAATTTCAAGAATATGCTCTCTGGTACTTCCATATTTTATGGAATAGGAACCGGCCGAATTATTACCAATCATCCCACCCAGCATACATCGGTTGGTGGTAGAAGTATCAGGACCAAAATACAGCCCGTGCTTTGCAGCTTCCCGGTTTAGCTGATCCCGAATAACACCCGGCTGAACTATAGCTTTTCTTGAATTCGGATTAATTTCGATGATTGCATCCATAAATCTGGATACATCAGCAATGATACCGCCCCCCGTTGTTTGTCCTGCAAGGCTTGTTCCCGCAGCCCGGGCTGTAATCGACTGTCCTTGCGCTTTAGCTGTGTGTACCAAATCCTGTAAGTCGGCTGTGTTACCCGGGAAGCAAACACCATTCGGAAGCTCTTCATACATGGAAGCATCATTAGCGTAAAGCCGGCGCGTGAGCGAATCAGAATAAATGGGCAGTTTACTCACGTTTCGTCATCCTCATCATCCATAGCTGCAAGCACGTGTTTTTTGTCTAACTTTTTGGATGCTTTGGCACCAAGTTTCCTCATTTTCTCGGCCCTTCCTATCAAATTTCCCCTACCTGTAGAAAACTTATTCATGGCACCATCATACGCTTCCTGCATTTGTCGTATCCGATCTCCAATTTTGTCAAGATCATCGGCAAAATTCACGAACTTATCATACAGCTTGCCACCTTCTTCGGCTATCATTAATGCATTTCTGTTCTGGTATTCGTATTTCCAAATGTTCTTGATGGTTGCCATTGTAGCCAATAGCGTAGATGGGCTCACAATAACGATATTCCGTTCAAAAGCATCGTTATAGAGGGATGGCTCTTTCATCATTGCAATTCCAAACGCAGGTTCAATGGGTACGAAAAGCAGTACAAAGTCGGGAGTTCCTATATCGAATAGTTGGGAATAATTTTTCTCGCTCAGTGCTTTAACATGAGCCCTTAACGATTGTATGTGCTGCTTGAGGTATATTTCTTGTTCCTCGTCGGTTTCGGCACTCGAAAAGCGTTCATAAGCCGTTAAACTCACTTTTGCATCTATTACAAGATTTTTTTCATCGGGCAAATGGATAACCACATCCGGTTGTAAACGCCTTCCTTCTGTCGTGGTACCGCTGTGTTGTAGATCATATTCCTGCCCTTCATTCAATCCGCTTCTTTCAAGAATTCGCTCCAAAACCATTTCACCCCAATTCCCTTGTGTTTTACTCTCTCCTTTTAACGCTTTAGTAAGGTTCAAGGCATCTTCACTCATCTTTTTATTAAGTTCGGTGAGTTGCAAAATTTGCTGTTTCAATCCGGCTTTGTCACGGGCTTCTATATTGTAAGTTTCTTCTACCTTTTTCTCAAAATCACGGATTCTTTCCCCTAGTGGCTTTAAAATCTGGTCAATTTGCACTTTGTTCTGATCCGTAAACTTTTTTGATTTATCCTCCAAAATTTCATTTGCCAGATTTTTAAACTGATCGGTCATTCGTGCATGCATCTCTTCCAATTCTGTTTTTTGTGATGCCAACTTTTCCCTCAATCCCTCCGATACTTGCTTTTCGGATGCAATCTCCGAGATTAACTTCAGTTTCTCATCGTTTGTTTTGCGGTATTCATCCCTCAAAGCAGTAAGCTCGTCGTCCCGATTAGATAAACGCTCTTCTACCTTCGTGAGGTTTTCACTCGCGGTTTGATAATTTGCTTGTAGTTGTTTGATGGCGTCGGGATTCAAACCGCCGTATTGAGCATTCGTTTGAAGATGTTTAACGAACCAGCCTAAAACCAACCCGATTAATAATGCAAATAAAAGAAATGCGTATTCCATTTTGATAATGATTTATGTGAAAACCCAAACAAGCATCAAAATAATAAGCAGCCATATTACAAGTACAGTGCTTTTCTTTTGAACCGGAAACTCGTATCCGCAATACGGACAAACCTCTTCCGACTTTTCTACATCAATTGCACAAGAGGGACATTCTTTAAGTTTCATGGGTGATGTGTGAAATTCAACTTGTTTTTACTTTTTGATATCTAATATTTTCTTAAAATAGAACAAATTCTATGAAATTTAATTCTTTTATATGATGAGTGAACCCATTTTTGTTTATGTCACTACAAGCTCTACCGATGAGGCCGAAGAAATTGGAAAAATGATGGTTGAGCAGCGTCTTGCAGCCTGTGCCAATATTCTACCCGGAATGCAATCTGTTTATCGTTGGGAAGAGAAAATTCAAACCGACCAGGAGGTAGTTTTAATCCTTAAAACGGTAAAAGCTAACCTCTCAGCTCTTACTGAAGCTGTAGTGGAAGTACACAGTTATGATGAGCCTTGTGTAGTAGCTCTTCCTATTATTGGTGGAAGCCCAACCTTTTTACAATGGATTGCAAATGAAGCTAACCCTAAAAAATCGAACTAATGTCCCTGCCCGAACTCCCATGCCTAAAACCTGCTAAAACCCCCGATCACATTTTATGGGTACGAGTTGATCGACCCGAAAAACATCATGCTGTAAATTTTGATGTAATTCGAAGCCTGGAAAAGGTGATGGATTATGTAGAATCGAAGCCTGAAATTCGGGTTTTGATACTTTCAGGTACTGGACATCACTATTTTATCTCCGGTGGTGATTTGAAAGAATTTCACAAGTTGACTTCCAAAGATCAGGCAATTTTGATGTCGGAACGCATGGGCACTTTGCTTAGAAGGATTGAAGATGTTGATTGCTGGACAGTAGCCTGCATCAATGGGGATGCCTATGGAGGCGGTTGCGAAACCATGCTGGCTTTCGATTTTCGGATTGCCGTTAAACATGCTCGTTTTGGTTTTACGCAAGGACGGTTTTACCTGCCACCGGGCTGGGGTGGTCTTACCCGATTGGTAGAGCGCGTGGGCAGATCAACAGCTTTAATGTGGCTGGGAAGTCAGGCTATGGTTAGTACAGATGAAGCCCTTAACGCCGGATTAATCGACAAACTTTTCACCTCCGATCATCTTAAGGAAAGTATCCTCGCTTTTGCTGATAAACTTTCGGGCAACGACAGAAACTTGATTAAAGCACTTAAGCAAGGAGCCAAAAAAGCTGTGAGTCAATCAAGAATGGAATCCATTGCTGCCGAGCGTGAACTCTTTTCCGACTTCTGGGCCAATCCGGAGCATTTTAAACGGGTAGAGGAGTTTATTAATAAGAGGTAATTATGAATTATGAATTATGAATTATGAATTTTTATGTAGATGCCTAAAACGGGTTGACACTTTTAGTTAATGTTTAATGTGTTGGTCGAAGTTAACTTCGACCAAATTTTGACCTCATAGTCTTTATGTTCTCCTTGTACCCACTCTTTTAGAA
>PXCK01000236.1 GCA_003566635.1 Balneolia bacterium
GTTTTACTTTATGATTCATGGGTGTTGTCCTATTGGTTTTGTGGTTATCAGTAGTGTGAAAACCAAATCTAACCTTTAGGCAGCACCTTTTCTACTTTTACACAAGTATAGGGACATTACCTTGCTTTTACGCCATTTTATCTTCCAATGTAACTTCAATGAATATGATTCTAATTCTTTTTGCTCTCAAAAAAGTTGGATAAGTGATTATACTACACCTTTTGAACTTTTTTTTGTACAAATTTTAGAGCGTTTATTTCACACTATATTTAAATTATATTACAGATGGTCTCTTTTAAAAATAATAGGTTCTCTTGGACAGCTTTAACACATCTAATGTTTCTAGTGAGTTGCGATATTTTTAGTCCTGAAGTGAATGATTTGCCTAAAGAGTGTAAGCTAAACACTTACTTAAATTGTGTTATTTTTAAAAAAATATTTTTATGGCAATCATTATTAAAGATATAATCATTAATAAACATAAATTAAGCTCGGTAATTGTCATACTACAGGAAAACACGCCAATATATTTTACTATTGCAAATTAATCCTATTAAACATGTTCAATATTAAATCATATAAATTCTGGATTTTTATCTTTCTCATTTTACCCATGATGGTAGCTATAAACAGTTGCAATGTAACCGATCCTCCTATACCTGACCCTGGAATTATTGATGTACCAACAGACGAACTCCCGGCGTGGTCGCAGGATGGGAAATATATTGCATTTAACCACTTTAACCCTCATGCCGATGAAAACACCCACCCATTCGGTCTTTATTTACTAAACCTGGAAACGGGTGAACGAACATTGATAATAGAAGGGATTGCGCGTAATCCTGACTGGAGTCCGGATTGTGAATGGATTGCCTTTAACAGCGGTGACATCTTTAAAATCCGGCCGGATGGAAGTGAATTAAAACGATTAACTGGTCAGGGAATGTCATTTTTGCCAAGGTGGTCACCGGACGGTAGTACAATTTCATTTGGGAAGTCCGGAACCGGTTCCGGACTATGGTTTTTTCATCTATCTGACTCAACATACCAGAGATTTGGATATGGTGCATCTCCTGCAGATTGGTCACCGGATGGTACGCATATTGTTTACAGTGCTCTTGATCAATTTGAAGACCCGGTTAGTGCACGAGGACAGATTTGGGTTGCGGATTCGGCCAATACGGTAAATACCCAGTTAACAACCAACAAATACCGGAATCGGTTTGCTTCGTGGAGTCCAGATGGAAATTGGATTGCGTGGCCGACGCATAAAGGTGGCCGTTCGTTCGGCTTGAATATTATGCAAGCTGATGGAAGTAATCAGGAAGAAATTCTTGCTATTGAATTAAATAAACCATTGAACTATGAAAACTATGCACCATCTTGGTCGCCGGATTCGAAACAGATTATATTCAGTAAACCCAACTCAGATGAAAGCAAAATTGTGTTATGGACCATTAACAGGGATGGGAGTGGATTGCAACAAATAACCTTTTAGAAACCAAATAGATGTTTTTTTTAAAATCACTTAAGACTTTCTCATTTTCATTTTTTCTTTTTTTGATGTTTGCAAGCATTATGGGTTGCAATTTAACAGATACGTATGAACTTGATCCTGAAGTAGAATCGGTCCCGGCAGACGAGAATCCTGCATGGTCGCCTGATGGCAGGTATATTGCATTCAATCACTTCAATCCCGATGCTGATGAAAATACCAGTTCACGGGGTCTTTATGTACTGAACCTTGAAAATGGAGAACGCAACCTGATAATCGAAGGTTCGGCCCGCAACCCAGACTGGAGCCCGGATGGTGAATGGATTGCGTTTAATAGCGGGGATATTTTTAAAATCCGGCCGGATGGAAGTGAATTAAAACGATTAACTGGTCTGGGAATGTCATTTTTTCCAAGGTGGTCACCGAACGGGAGTACAATTTCATTTGGGAAGTCAGGAACCGGTTCCGGACTATGGTTTTTTCATCTTCCCGATTCAGTTTATACAAGATTCGGGTACGGTGCTTCACCTGCAGATTGGTCCCCGGATGGTAAGAATATTGTTTACAGCGGTCTTGATCAATTTGAAGACCCGGTTAGTACAAGAGGTCAGATTTGGGTTGCGGATACGGCCAATACGGTAAATACCCAGTTAACAACCAACAAATTTGGTAATCGGCATGCTTCGTGGAGCCCAGATGGGAATTGGATTACCTGGCCAACAGATAAAGGTGGCCGTTCATCTGGCTTAAATGTGATGCGAGCAGATGGCAGCGGGCAAAAGGAACTTCACGCAATTGAACGTACCAAAACGATAAACTTGAGGATTTCACCCTCATGGTCACCAGATTCAGAGCGTATCGTATTCAGCAAACCCAATCCGGATGAAAGCAAAATCGTGTTATGGATCATTAACAGGGATGGGAGTGGCCTTGAACAACTAACCTTTTAAAATAGGAAGGAGACCCTGCACGGCCTCCTTCCTTAATCACTGTATTCCCGCCGGGAATGCTATTTCAACAAAACAGAACACATCACCGAAATAGGAGATACAACAATGAAAAATAAACTAAAAAATCGAAGATTCAGAATATCAGTGTGCTTCTGGATACTGTTATTTGTGCCAATTTGGATTACAAACATTGTAGTGGCTCAATCCGCTCAGGCAGATCAGGCAATACCAGGGTTGATTAACGTTAAATTCACGTCCGAAACGGTAGTAGAATCAAAATCAACGCTACAGGCTGCCCGTATTCTAAATCCTGAAATCCGTAATATTTTGGAAACACGAGGATTTGAGCGCGGGGAAAGGATATTCCCTTATTTCGAATCCAGTGATACCTTATCCGTATCCAAGCGATCCGGCGATCAAGTCGTTTTACTGGATCTTTCAGGGTGGTACACCATTCAGGTGGCCGATACGGTTAACATCATCAGATTGGCTGAAAAACTTATGGAGATGCCCGGAATTGAAGCGGCATCCCCGGAATATATTTTTGAATTAGATGAGGTTTTCCCGGATGACCCTAAATTTTTATCCAATGATCAATGGGGCTTATACAATTTTACCAATCCCGGAAATGATATACATGCCCCACAGGCATGGGCGTTAAATACCGGCAGAAATGATGTCACGATAGCGGTAATAGATGGTGGTATAGACCACAATCATGCTGATCTTGATCCGGGAGATCGCAGTCGAATTATTATGGGATTAGATGTTACCACTTTTCCACCAAGTACTAATACTATGGATGATATTCCGACTGGTTCTAAGGGAGCTGATCATGGTACAGCAGTTGCGGGAATAATTGGAGCTATAACGGATAATGATCTTCAGGTGGCCGGGGTAATGTGGGATGTTAAGATATTACCGGTGAAAGTGATCCATTCATCCGAAAATCCTTCGATACAGCAAAGTGATATAGCAAAAGGGGTAGATTACGCGAGAACACTAGGGGTAGATATTATAAACATGAGCATGAGTTCTACTGCAAGTTTGTGGTGGCAATTGCCAAACCCCATGACTGAAGCGTCTTTGAACGCTTATAGAAGTAATATTCTCTTTATTGGTAGTGCCGGTAACCTTAATTCTTCTACGATTAGATACCCTGCAGGATTTCCCTGGGTGATGGCGATTGGTGCTACAGATGAAGATGACATAAAAACGGACGTATCTAATTTCGGTAACCATTTGGACGTGGTAGCACCCGGTATTAATTATTATACCACAAGCAGGAATAACGATGTGAGACCCTTTGGAGGTACCTCAGCAGCAGCACCAATGGTTTCGGGCGTCGCCGGATTAATTCTTTCACAAAGTAAAGACCTTGGCCTGAACCTTTCTAACGATGATATTCGAAATGTGATTCGGTTTACTGCAGATACAGTTGATGGTATGAATGGCCAAGATTTTCATCAACAATACGGCTACGGCCGTGTTAACGCCTACGAAGCGCTTAAATTTATCAGTGAACCCAATGTAGTAGAGCGTGGCTCTGTAACAGGAGGAAGTTCAACCATGACTATGAACAATCATACACGAACATTTTACAGAGGTATGGGAACACTGGCAAGTGGAACCTATTTCAACAATAAACAATACGAAGTAACGGGGCAAGTAACCTTCAATGAGTATTTTACAGAACCCCCAACTGTATGGATTCGTGACAATGACTCAAATGGCTGGAGTGTTGAAAATCCAAATATGCAAACACCCTGGTTTGAGGTTACAAATGTCACCGAAACAGGATTTAATTATAGAACTTATGTTTATCACATTGGTAACCAAGGTTCGCCAGGTGGCCCAAACATAAATGCATATCATCCGGTTTCGCCATCTAATGTAACTATTGAGTACACGGCAATTGGACCAACAATTCAGTCATTTTCGGATTATCATTTCCCGCAAAGTACAAACGCAGAAACTGGGGTTTATTTAGGTAATACGACGATAGCCTCGGGTGCAACACTAACCATCCCTGTGAATAACATTATGGTAATTGACGGCAACGTCTCCACAACCGGATCTCGCTCCACCATCCGTGTAGAAGGCAAGTTGATAGTTGATGATAACCGTAACCTCACCAACATCCGCCTCGATATACGCCCAGGCGGCAAGGTCATTATTCGGGATGGTGTAACCCTTGACACTAATAACGGGACTATAGTTGTGGCAACGGGTGGGGAGTTGATTGTTCAAGATGATTTTACCTTACAAAATGGGCGTATTTCCACTCAATCCGGTTCATCCTTGACTATTGGCAGTGGTGCCAATCTGCAAATGGCACCAACCCCATCAGGTATGTTTGTTAGAGGTATTCCAAGTTTTACTGTTCGGGGTGATTTAACTATGGCAGGCGGTTCCGATGGCATAACTATTTCACCATCAAACAGCCAACAGGGCGGTTGGGTTGGTATCCACTTTGCCGGGTCGGGTGTAAATGAGATTAATATGAGCAACGTAGAGATTACAAAGGCAAAGAATGGCATTCAGTTTACCAATGTAAATGCTTTAGTGGAAACCTATGGAGTACATATTACAGAATCGGAGAACGATGGAATACGTATCATAAATTCGGAACTATCAGAATTGGCAGGGTTTACCATTACGAATAATCTGCGCCATGGTATATGGATGGACGGCGGTTACGTATATGTCTTTAACAATATGCACCTTCGCTACAATGGCTATAATGGAATATGGATGGATGGCGCCGGAGAAATAGATGGTTGTACCTCTGTATTAATTACAGACAATGGCCAAAGTGGAATTACGACACAAGGTATAAACTGGTTTGATTCTACTAGCGGGGATATATTCGATAATGTCTGGATGAATGCCGAGGCTTACGGTTCTTCCAATTTAAAAGCTGTTGATACCTGGTGGGGGCAGAATCCACCGGATACCAACTTGTTATTCGAAGATACAGGCGCAACCTTGGATTATTCGAACCCGTCTTGGTGGCCAAACCTGCCATTCTATCATCGCCCGGTTTTAGATGAAACTCGGGGTAAAGAAGTGGTATTGGCTACAACTGAGAGACGACAGGAAACCGAAAGAACCCGACTCTTAGATCGTTTTAGAAACTCAGGACGAAGCCATCAGGAAATTATTGATGAATTTGAACCTGATGCACGGGGTTACGCCTGGAGTATTCTGTTAGACGTAATGCTACTCGAACAGTCTTACTATGATGCAGAACTACTTATTGGTACGCTGCTTGAGGATAGGCAATTAACGGAATCTCAACAAATAGCCATTTTAAGAAGAGCGCTATTAAGTAGCGTAATTCAAGGTGATGAACGCGGAGCCCACGCAAGAATAAAGCAATTGGTAGACCTGAATGATACTGAAGCGAAACAAGGAACCTTGTATGAATTGGTACGACTAATAGACACCGGGGAAGATGAAGACATTGCAAGGTTACAATCAGGTACGGATGAATTACAAACCGAGTCAGATAGAGGACCAGCATTAATATCATATCCGAACCCATTTAACCCTGTTAGCCGAGTACAATTCAGCTTAGACCATGCAGCGGATGTACGAGTAGAAGTTTACAACATAGCCGGACAACGCGTAGCAACTCTGGCAAATGGCAACATGACAGCCGGAGTACATACAGCAACGTTCGATGGCACAGCACTTGCCAGTGGAGTTTACCTGGTGAGAATGCAATTAGGCAACCAGGTTTACACTCATAAAATGCTGCTGGTGAAGTAAGAAACTATTTAAAACCCAA
>PXCK01000198.1 GCA_003566635.1 Balneolia bacterium
ATACCTCTACATTGGCTTATGATACAGGCGGTTCTTATAATGTTGGAGCTGAATGGCCTGTTCTTGGCTCCGGAAACGACCCATTTAATGTTGTAACTGTCTCAAGTTCTATATCTTTTGATACAGCCACGGCCCCACGCAGAGCAGCTGGGAATATTGAATTAACCGGAGGAGGTCTTGAGCTTTCCACTGTATTTGGTGGCGATTTGCACGTTGGTGGAGATCTAACCATTGTATCCGGACTATTTGCTAATTCCAGAGCCATATTTTTTGACGGTGGTGGAAGTTCTGTCATTAGCCCTGCCAATATATTAGATAATTTCTTTTTATTTGTAGAAGATAACACTGAACTAACCCTATCAGACGGTGGTACTATTGCCCCGGAGGAATTTAACATACAGACAGGCTCCGATTTAATAATAAGAACACAAACCGGTTCAAATTTCCAACCTCAAGATGTTAGCTCTTCTAACGGTGAGATAACCTTTGAATATCAACTAACCGGTAATGCCGGTTGGAGAACCTTAACAAGTCCTGTTGAAACCACTTATGGTCAGTTTTTTAACGATGTTTGGACTCAAGGTTTTACGGGTTCAAACTACGAACCTGGAGATGCAAACGTATTTTTCTGGGATCCTACTGTAGCAGGTAATGACGAGGCTGATTGGGAGGTTATTCCCGGAGCAAGTGCGGTTTTCCCGGCCGGGACAGGTGTTTTAGCTTATATTTGGACTAACGACGACTATGTTACACCGGGAACATGGCCAAAGACTCTTCAACAAAAAGGTGTGTTAAATCCATTTGAACTAACTATTGATGGTGCTAATATTAACCAAAACCCCGAGAGTTTTACGTTAGTAGGAAACCCTACAGGCTCAACCATAGCTTCAGGTGATTTTTCGCGTACCAACATTACTGATAATGTATGGGCTTGGGATCCCTCCGGGCCAGCTTATGTTTCATATAATGGAGCCACAGGAGATCTAACAGGAGGTGAAATTAGACCGTTTCAAGCCTTTTTTATCGAATCTGATGCTGCTGCAGGAACAACTACCAGCATGACGATGGATACATATTCGGGTTCAGGAACTTTTTACGGTCGCCCGGCGGAAGAACAACGTTACTTTAGATTAGAACTAAGTGGACGTGATATGAAAAGTTCGACTTGGTTTTCTTTTGATAATGGCGAATATGGCAAAGATGAAAGAGATGTAGCAAAGCTTTATCCCTTATCCAATCACTTTTCTCTTTTAGCTACTGTACTTGACGATGGAAGTTGGATTGATATTAACAACCTTCCTTATGATTTGTCTCAAGATATAACTTTTCCACTTATTGCAACTTCAACCAGAACAGGTGAACATACAATTACAGTAACGGATTATGATTTGCCAGCTGAATGGGGAGCATATATTTATGATAACAAAAACGGTGCAAGGTATATTTTAGAAGAAGGACTCAGTTTTGATTTCTTTCTTGAAGAAGCTTTCCCGACTTTAATGAACGATGAACTGATAAATCCAACCAATCCTACTCGACTAAAGTCAAATTTAAGTGGGATCCAAAATGTGGTTGATAACACTCGTTTTTCAATAATGATATCTCCATTAGCAACAGATATTCCGGAAGAAAGTACAGTACCAGTTAGTTTTGAACTTGCTCAAAACTACCCAAACCCATTCAACCCTACTACGAATATTTCGTTTTCTTTACCAGAAAGTTCGAATGTAAGGTTAGAAGTATATAACGTAACAGGGCAGAGAGTTGCGGTTGTATTAAACGAATTTCACCAAGCCGGTGTACATACAGCAACATTTAATGCCGAAAATCTCGCTAGTGGAATTTATATTTACAGACTAACGTTAGATAATCAAGTTTTAACACGAAAGATGACATTAATTAAATAAGACAAAAGCCCCATTTTATGGGGCTTTTTTTTGGCATACTATTTATGTAAATTGTTTGTTATTTATTATACCGCAAAAATTTGTCTTATGAAGAAAACGCTATTAACCTTTTTACTATCCGCTTGTTTGTTTGTGCCTCTTGTTGCGCAGGAATTCTCCGAAAATTTTGATGGAATACTCAATGAAGATAATATTACTACAACAAATACTGACTTAACTTATGTTCGTGTTGGTACACAAGGTGGAAGCATTACTTCTTTAAACCCCGGAAATTTTACAGATGCAAGTGCAGTTATAATTGGGCCTACTGGTGGGTCACTTAATGGTTTCGGTGTAGGTTCAGAACTTACTCCATCTGAAGCATATAGCTTTTCTATGGATATTAAAGTAACAAATGATTCAGGTAATATTGTTATAGGTGTTGGAGCCGGAAATCGGTTTACAGGTAATTCTGCATTTGCTACTACTCAAGGTCTATTTTGGTTGCGATTACATGATGGTGAATTACAAAGAAGACAGGGGACTAGCTGGGTTAATACCGGATATGAATATTCTGTTGGAGATGAATTTACTCTTTATATAGCAGCTAATGGTTCAAGCACAGATGCTGTATTGGATTATAATGGGGCAGGCAACGATCTTAATCCCGGGCGAATGGATATTTGGATTAACGGAACCTTAGTAGATGAAGATGTTCCTGTGACAAATACCGGTTTGGAATCAACGGGATTTAGAGTTTATTCGGTAAATGAGTCAAACGCCGAGTTTGATAATATTGAACTTTTTGATTTAGCACCATCGCCATTTAGTCCTAGTGTATTTGCAGAAAGGTTTGACTTATTGGATACAGGTCCGATTGATAATACCGATACAAACTTAGATTACGTAAGAGTAGGAACGGGTGGCGGAAGTATTGATGGTGTTGCAATTGGATCTTTTGATGGTCCATCAATAGCCATTACAGGTCCATCAACAACATCTTTAAATGGTATTGGAGTCCAAAACAGCCTTTCAGTATCTGATGTATACACACTAGGGTTCGATGCTCGAATTACAAAAGATGATGGTGGCATTGTTTTTGGACTAGGTAGTGGTACATCTTTTACTGGAAATAGTGGATTTAATACTGCTCAAGGACTTTTTTGGTTTGAATTTCGTGATGGTAATCTTAGAGTAAGACAAGGAGGGGATTGGATTCCAACATCTTTCTCTTACACAGAAAACCAACTAATGACCATACATATTGTTGCCAATGGTTCTGTCGATAATATTCTGGATTATGATGGTAACGGCCAGAACTTAGATGCAGGCAAAATGGATGTGTATATAAACAATGTTTTAGTAGAAGATGGTATTGACGTTACGAATAGCTTGGTTGTAAATGGCTTCCGGTTCTATTCAATAAGTGGGTCAGATGTAGAAATTGATAATATTTATATATGGAATGAAGCTAGGGGTACTCGTTATAATTCAAGAACGATAACTGTTGATGGAGATAAAGGTTGGCGCTATATGGGAAGCCCGGCTGAAGGTACTACTTTAGCCAACTTAGCAAGTCAAAGCCATATTCAGGGTGTCCCTGGATCAAATTTCGGCTTTGATACCAATATTTACACAGGTTATAATGGTTCAAATTGGCTTACACCTAGTTCAATAAATAATCGTTTAGAGATGGGCAAAGGGTTTGTCTGGTATTTTTTTAATACTGGTTCGGGTACACCAAGTGATCCTTTACCATTAGATATTACTTTTGAAGGAAATTTCCCGGAAACAGAAGTTAGGGTTCCTATGCATGATGATGGAGACCGTTTCAATTTGGTTTCTAATCCTTTTAACGAAGATTTGAATTGGAATGATGTTTTCATTGCAAATGACGATGCAGCAGGTGATGGTACTATTGATGCTTCTTATTATGTGTGGGATAGTGCCATAAATAGTTACCTTGGTTATAATCATGCATCAGGGGATGGAACCGGTTTTGAAGGTTTGGATCAGAATAATGTACCAATTGTAATTAACCCAAATGGAGGTGAAATAGCTGTAGGTCAATCTTTCGTTTTTGCAAATATTGACCGGGACTTTTTAACAATTCCAACAAACGCTAAAACTGGTGATGATGATGCCACTTTTTATGGTGAGAATGAGTTTTTAACACGAATTGGATTTTCTGTTTTTGATAACGATCGATTTGGTTACGCAGTAGCAGCTTTTCATCCAGATGGAAAAGAAGGTTGGGATAATACTGATATGATGGCTTTATATCCTTTGAGTAACAGTTTTATACTGATGGGCTTTGAGAATGAAACCATATATGGTGACACAGGTTTACTATTTATTGACTCTAAAAATCAATTCCTGGAAAGAGAAATTAGTATGCCTTTACACTTTATAGCATCAACTAGTGGAGAGTATGAGTTAACTTGGCCGGAATTCACCAACGTACCTGATGACTGGTCATTGACATTAATTGATAGAGAAATGAGTTCATCAATTGACTTGAGAGATTTTAAAAGCTATACTTTTTCTTATATGGAAAATTTTGAAATTGATCCGCAGAATATTCAACCTAATAATCCTGTTGTTCCGTCTGTTAATCAGTTGGGCTCAGCGAGATTTGAACTAATCATTAGCCCTTTTGCAACAAATACTCAACCGATAAATGAGTTGCCTTCGGACTTGACTTTAAACCAAAACTACCCCAACCCGTTCAACCCTACAACCAATATTTCCTTTGCGTTACCACAATCGGGTGATGTGCGTTTAGAGGTCTTCAATATGCTTGGTCAGCGTGTTGGTGTGCTTGCTGACGGTTTCATGCAGGCGGGTCGTCATACTGTAGCCTTCGATGCGAGTGCACTATCAAGTGGAGTGTACGTGTATAGGCTTCAAACCGGCTCTACAGTGCTCTCGAAAAAAATGACGCTAATAAAATAAAATTATGAATTGTGAATGGTGAATTGTGAATGGTTGCAGATTGCAAATCCCTAAATACTGATGACCGTTTCAGTTTTATGGTTGGTTTGTTTTCTTTCGCAAAAGTGCCTTGCCTTAATGTTGGGGTAAAAAGTGGCAGGAGTACTAATAATTAATTCGTAAAATTCACCATTCACAATTCTCTTCAATACATCGTCTTATTCTCCTTGGCTATCCATTTTTGGAATACTTGCCAGGCTTCTTCACGGTTTATTTGCAGCATTCTTTTGGAGCGTTTATCTGCCGGTTTATCAAGTTCGTCGTAGATGAAATCATCTCTGAATCCTGCAGTACGGGCATCATGCTTGTCATTTCCGTAGAAGACTTCATCAATATTTGCCCAATAAATGGCTGAAAAGCACATGGGGCACGGTTCGCAACTTGTAAATAGTACACAACCGGATAAATCAAAAGTATTCAGGTTTTTGCAGGCATTTCGTATAGCCGTAACCTCCCCATGTGCTGTCGGGTCATTCGAGCTGGTAACTAAGTTGTAACCTTCCCCAACAATTTCGCCATTTTTTACCACCACAGCACCAAACGGGCCTCCATGATTGTTATCCATGCCAATTTCTGATAGCTCGATGGCACGTTTCATAAATTTTTGCAATTCTTCTTCTGTATATTTCATATTTATAATACCTTGAGATAGCTCAACTCAATTATTAACCGTTAAATTGATAATCAGTCATTCATTAAGATAAAATATTAATAACCATGAAGCATTTCCTATTAATTCCTTTCTTAGTTTTATTCACCTTTCAACCCGTTTTTGCACAGCAAGTTTTATTTGATGATGAGGTAGAATCACCCCATATCAATCGTCCCATTCCTTATCCCATTGATGTACCGGATAACTTTTTGTTAGCCATTTTGGGTGAAACAAGAACCGAAACAGGAGAGCCGGGGCCGAATTACTGGCAACAGTATGCTCAATATGAAATTGATGCCACCCTCGATCCCGATACAAAAATGCTTACAGGTGTGATGCAGGCGACATATTTCAACAATTCGCCCCATAACCTTAATAGCCTGAATATGGAACTTGCTTTGAATGTGCATCAAGAGGATGCTATTCGCTTAAGAAATCAGGATATTACAGATGGAAAAGTTATTCATCGGATTGCCATAGGCGACCATGAACTAACGGAAGGATGGCTGGATGACGGAACGTGGCTGATTGACGGAACTCAACTCATCATACGTTTACCTGAAACGTTGGAGTCAGGCGAGAATATCACCCTTCATATTGAGTGGGAAACCGAAATTCCACAACGAGGTGCATCCGGTCGTATGGGTTGGGATGAAGGTGTTTTCTTTGTGGGTTATTGGTATCCACATTTTA
>PXCK01000034.1 GCA_003566635.1 Balneolia bacterium
CACGTGTCAATGTAAGCTCAAAGGCTTCTTCTGCAAGTCTTTCACCACCAGGTCCGGTTGCACGAACTGTCCAGTCTACTACAGCTGTTTGACCTCTTTGCAGACCGAAATCTTCTAAAAGAGCATCTATTGCCGAAACAGGCAGTTCAATGGACGTAACTGAACCGGCAGGAATAGCAAAGTCAGGCTCATCAAACTCACCACCCTGAACTACAGCTAACCAAGTATATGAAGTAGCATTTTGTGATTCCTCCCAGCTGATTTCAACAATAGTGTCGTCCTCCGGTGAAGTTAGCAATTCGGTTCCATCTTCAGGACTTAATAGACTGAAAGCCGTTGGAGCCGGTGTCTCTACGAGTAACTGAACCGGTATAGAAATTAAATCAATCTCCTCGTTATCAGTTGAGATTTCGATTAACTTATTATACATACCATCCGTTAATCCATCAGCTGATACAGCTAAAGTAACTTCGG
Source organism: Balneolia bacterium (assembly GCA_003566635.1). Taxonomy (GTDB): domain Bacteria; phylum Bacteroidota; class Rhodothermia; order Balneolales; family Cyclonatronaceae; genus PXCK01. Next base: position 475 of record PXCK01000034.1, read on the forward strand.
TGGTGTCACCGGGAGCCAAACTTAGCTCCATTTCGCTCAGGCTGAGCCATTCGTCTAAATTCATAGCCATGGTTTCTCCTGAATCCGGACCATCACTACGGTCAGCCTCTGCTCGGCGGGAATCTACGCCCCGAGCTGCAACTTCAATATCTTCAACTGAAAGTGATACTACAAGAGGTAAATCACCCGAATTAATAAGTGTTAGTACATCAGTAGTAGTATCATCCGGTTCGAGATTAAACTCAAAAGAACCCGGTTCTGCTACTAAAGAAGCTACTCTCGGATCGATGCGCTCAAGTGTAAGCTGGAAGGCTTCATCAGCAAAACGTTCTCTTTCTTCAGATGCTGTTGCCACTACTGACCAGTTAATCATCACTGATTCGCCAAGAGCTATTCCAAGATCATCTAAAATAGCATCTAAAGCACCGGAAGTTACGGTTAGTGTTGTATCAGCACCCTCGGAATCTGACGCAAGTGCAAGCAGTGGTTCATCGAAATCACCGTCCGGAAGAATTGCCCTCCACTCGTAAACTTCAGCATTTTCCGATGCAGTCCAGGAAATTTCTACTTCAGTCGGATCACCTCCAAGTACCGCTAACTCTGCTTCGTTCTCAGGAGATACAAGCTCAAATCCACCAAGAGGAGGCAGTATATCACGTACATCAAATGTTATTGTGAAAGGTTGATCTGCAAAACGAGAAATCCCACCTGTAGTAGCGCGCGCTGTCCATTCAAGTGTTATTTCATCGCCAATATCAAGATTTAGCGCCTGAAGAATCTCTGATAAATCAGCCGGAGAAATACTAAATGTCGTTTCAGCACCATCATTATCGGATCTTCGGCTTATAAGCGGATTGTTGAAATTACCGCCCGGCAGAACGGCCATCCACCTGTATTGCTCGGCATCTTCAGCCTCTTCCCAAGTGAAGACAGTTCCTTCAGTATCATCCGGTCTTGTAATAATTACGGTATCATCCTCCGGAGCGAGCAATGCAAAAGCACCGGCCGGGCGTTGTAACGTAATCTCGAAAGACTGCTCGGCAAGTCTGGAGACTTCACCCGCAGTTGCGGCAACATTCCATTGAAGCTCTAAGGCCTGACCACTTTCAACACCTGATTCAACCAATATATCATAAAGGTCGCCAACCGTAACTGTTAAAGTCGTTGCAGTACCGTCATCATCGGATTCGAAAGCCAGCAATGGATCTGAAAAATCTTCACCCGGCATAACGGCTAACCAAGTGTACGATTCAGCTCCTGTAGCTTCATCCCATTCAATTACCACATCGGTATCATCGTTTGCAAATACCGTAAACACAGACCCGCTTTCAGGTGAAAGCAGGGCAAAAATACCTGCCTGACGTGTAATGATTAAGGTAAAGATTTCATCAGCCTGACGATGTACATCACCTAAAGAAGCAAATACCGTCCATTCTGTTACAACAGACTCTCCGGGATTCACACCGTTTTCTTCAAGAAGGGAATCAAGTTCCTCCGCTGTTAGCGTAATGCCGGGGGTTTCAGAATCGATAGCAATAAGCGGATCATTAAAATCACCGCCTTCTGCAATCGCTACCCAGGTATACCCATCAGCACCTTCTGACTCTTCCCACTCCACGTCATATTCAGTTTGGTCGCCTGCTGATGCAAAAATTTCAGCCCCATCTGTTGGCGATTCTACAGCAAACGCACCCGATCCTCTACCAATTGTAACGGTAAAAGGCTGCTCAGCAAAAATGCTAACTTCATCGTTATCGGCTCTTACTGTCCAGTGGAGGGTTACATTTTCACCGGATTCAATATCAAGACCGTCAAGAATTTCATCTAGACCTCCACTTACTAACGTTAATGTAGTAGCAGTTCCGTCTTCGTCAGCCGGAATTTCAAGGAGTGGGTCGTTAAAGTTGATTCCGTCTGCCACTTCCTCTTCATTATCATTAGCTAATACAGCTAACCAGGTGTAAGTATCAGCATTTGTGGCTTCAGTCCAGCTTACTTGGTACTCGGTTTCATCATCCTCGCGAACAGCAATACTGCTGTTATTGGCTGGACTCACAAGAACAAATGGCGCAATACCATCGATTTCAGAACGAATAAGTGTGATATTGAATGTACTCTCAGCAAACTTTGTTACATCTCCCGCTGAAGCCCTGATAGTCCAAACCAGTTCTTCAGATTCACCGGGAGCAACACCTGCTTCAATTAATGCATTTTCGATTCTGCTTGGTGAAATTGAAATAGTAGTTGCGCTACCGTCATCATCAGACTCAAGTTCAATAAACGGGTTATCAAAACCAAATGATGCAGGTAATGAAACATCATCACCATTACCATTGGATGCAAATACCATTGCATAAGATGTAGCATTTTCTGAATCTTCCCATTCAAAAGTAACGGTAACTTCATCATTGTCAGGATCACCTTGTAAAGTCAGGTTGTCAATATCAGCATCTGCTATAATGTCAAACTCACCTAGCTCAAGGCCTTCTTCAAGTACCGAGCCACTTACCGATACACTTGTGGAAGCATCGCCACCTGAAACAGCAACAGTACCATCATAGTCACCTTCTACCAATCCTTCAGCAAGCCTGACAAATACCGTTGTTTCTAAACTGAGCCCTACTTCAGCAATATAATTGACAGTTAATGACTCACTAAACCCGGCATCTTCTACATCGGAGACTTCAAAACCTGTTGGTGCGGTAATTTCAACCGGACTACCATCAAGATTTGATCCGGTCAAGGCAAAAGATTGAGCTGAAGATGGTCCCTGACCAAATTCGTAGCTAAACCCTGTTAATGAGTTCGGTGTAGCTGTAAGCATTGGTACCGGTGGTGCGTCAGAATCAAAAGGAGTAATAATGATGTCATCAACATTCCATCTTTTACCGTTGTCGCCTGCTACCTGACGTACTCTAATCCTGGCACTTTCATCGGTATTTATGGTTGAGGAAAACTGTGTTAACTCATCTACATCTTGCAAGCTTGTTTCAGCACCTGTTTGGACCCAGCTTTCGCCTCCATCCGTACTGTATTCTACTACAAACGATGGAGAAACTCCGGTGCGATCACCTGAAAAATTTGAACGAGCATACAATAGTGAAATAGAACCTATACCATTAGGAAGATCTTCTAACATTGTTATGCTGCCAAAAACGTCGTCATCTAATCTAATCCTTGCAGCTGCCTGACCATTCTTAATATCGTTACTTAAGTTTCCTACTAAAGCTTCCGGACCAATTTGCCATTCTAAACCATTTAATTCATAAATACCAACATCGTAACCTGTTGAACCGTCAAGCCTTTCTGAATTATCAGGTTCGAAATCAACGATGTAAGGAGCGCTACCGGCATCTCTGGTTAGAATAATCGTTCGGGTTTCATCAGCTAATAAAGTGGTTCCCGTTGCTGAAGCTTGAACTGTCCATAATAATACCACTGACTCACCCGGATCAACCCCCAAGTCTGATAGTACATTATCTAATTCTCCAAGTGTTAATTCAAGAGATGTTGCACTACCATCAGCAGCAATATTTAATTCAGGATCACCAAAATCGCCATCTTCAAAAATTGCCAACCATGAATAATTGGTAGCATTTTCTGATTCTGACCATTCGATAGAAACCGGTGTTTCACTTTCAAATACAGTAATAATTTCTGTCATATCGGGTGGTGAAATTAGGGAAAACTCACCAAGTACGACAGGCTCCGGTAGCCTTTCAACTGTAATAATAAAGGTATCGTCAGACTGGCGGTCATTTCCAAACTCATCGGTAGCTACAACCGTCCATTCAAAATCAGCCGATTCTCCAACAGATATGCCGCGTTCAGCCAAAATTAAATCAAACAGACCTACAAAAATTCCGAATTGTGTTTGGTTACCTGCATCGAAAACAACAGCATTATTACCAAAAATATCTTCACCAGCTTCAATTAACCTTAGTTGATATTGCACTGCATTAATGGATTCCTCCCAATCAAACTCAATGGATCCGTCACCATCTACAACTACAAATTCCTCAGCCCCATCCTCGGGTGATTCTAAACTAAATGGGCTGAGTGGTTCTATGGTAAATTCAAATGTCGATTGTTCGCTATCTATAAACCCGTCTTTGGTTGCAAATGATAGAAGAGTGGAACTCTCTGTAAGCTCAATTGGACCATCAACCGGGATAAATAAGCCAAGATTAGGCTGACTAACAACCGGGGGTTGTAAACCATCGCCATTTACTATTTGGTATAAAATGGTAGCGTCAGGTGTTTCGGTGTCTAACTCAACCATTAATGATGTAGTATAAAAAGGGCCTTCTTCCGGTGCAGGTGATGCAAAAACAGGTTCAACTCTTGGTGTAACATCAGAGCTACCTCTGATAGTTACATCATTTACGCGGAATTGCCCGCCACCTGAAGTTGATCTGGATCCGTTATCCCAACCTACTATTCGGACTTCAAATTCTTCTTCGAACTCCAATCCAAGTTCTACTAAACTAAAGTACAGTACCTGATTTGCAACAACATCTATAGGTTCCGGTGTAACTAATTCATTGCCAATAAAAATTGACATTGCAGATGGACCGGCATTTGTAGCTCTGTATTGAAAATCAATCATTTCTACATCAATAGTACCTTCGCCATCGGGTGTAACTGTAAAAGTAAAGTATTTGCCACTTTCTGCCGATTCTGCACCCCAGCCACCATTTCCTTGTGCATATGGAACGCCTGAGCCCAGCCAGTCTGTAGCATTAAAACTACCAAACTGAACATCTGAATTATCGGATAAACTAAAGTCACTTGCAACTATATGCTGGAAGAGTGAGTCAGCCTCAATGGATTCATCAGTGAACGAATACTGAACCAATACATCGGGTAAGCTAATCTCAAGTACAGAAGACACATTACTTATGCCATCCCAGAAGCCACCGCCACTTTCATTATATCCGCCATAAACCAAATCTTGGTTCGGTAGTTGAAAGCGACTTGCTATGTAATAGACACCCTCAAACAGAGCATCACCCACAGAAATTTGATACTCCTCATTATTACCAACTGTTGTGTTATAATCAGATTCGATCCAGGCAGACTCCGGCCAGGTTGCCGGATCAGTATCTTCTGTATGAACACCAATCCATGCACTTATTTCCTGAGATGGATTAGGTTCAAAATCAGTAACTCTACCTGCATAAATTTGAGCAAAGAAATTAGCATTTGAGCCGAAATCAATCGTTGCCGAAGGTGGAAACTGAAGGTTTGCAAATTCAATCGTAGAGTTATTAAATATTTGCAGCGACAACACCTGTTCTTCACCAATAGCACCTAATGTCAGAACCCTGTTTAAACCTGTATTATTTGTGTCAATGATTTCAAAATCACCATCCCAAAACTCTGAATTTGTTAAAAACTTATACTCTTGCTGGCTACCTTCATCTCCAATAACAGTTAAACTTACTGAATAGGTAAGGTCGTCATTGGGATTCATTTCTATTAAATCCCAGCCGGTAAAGCCACCGGCAATAAACACATCATCAGAGTCAGGATTAAAGAATTCTGCAGCGTCCATTACAGACATATCAACACTGAAGGTTACCGTACGTCCACCAGGTAATGATGATTGGTTGTTAAAGAAAACGGTTTCTAAATCAACAGGAACTTGGGCTGTACCGGGAATAAATTGTCTATTTCCATTATCTCCAGG
>PXCK01000040.1 GCA_003566635.1 Balneolia bacterium
AAGAAGCCGATATTTGGTTACGTATCAAATCAATATCACTATCTCTATAAAAAAGCATGGGATAACTCAATTCGCCATCACGTCCTGCCCTGCCTGCCTCCTGATAATATGCCTCCAAAGATGCCGGCGGATCATAATGCATCACATACCTACAGTCAGGTTTATCAATTCCCATTCCAAAAGCATTTGTTGCAACTACCAATGGTATGGAGCCATTAATCCATTTTTCCTGAATCATAGAACGCTCTTTGGCAGTAAGGCCGGCGTGGTAGGGCGATGCCTTTTTTCCCGTCGCCATTTCGAAAAGTATAGCTAATTGTTCGCACCCTTTTCGCGTTCCTGCGTAAATCAAACCCGATCCACCTGATTTCTTGATAACTCGTTTCATCACCTCAGGTCGGTTTGCCCCCTCATATACCCAATACTTTAAATTTGGACGCTCAAATCCTTTGGAAATGATTTTCGGTTCTTTGAAGCCAAGTACCTGAATGATATCACCTCGTACTTCGGGCGTAGCTGTTGCTGTAAGTGCCAACCATCTTGGCTGATACGAAAGAGAATCAAATGCCTGACGAATTTTGCGGTAAGGTGGTCGGAAATCATGTCCCCATTCCGAAATACAATGTGCTTCATCAACTGCAATTAAGCTTATAGAAAGTTCATGCATTTCATGCTGAAATAAATTGGTATGCAAACGCTCAGGTGCACAGTACAGTAGTTTATACAACCCGTTTCGAGCATTTATAATACGCTGCTCAATCTCAAATTTTGATATGGTTGAATTGATAAAAGTAGCCGATATTCCTCTCTTATTGAGCTGCTCTACCTGATCTTCCATTAGGGCTACCAAAGGCGATATCACAATCGTCAGCCCGTCTAAAACCATAGCCGGAACTTGATAACAAAGCGATTTCCCTCCTCCTGTAGGAAATAAAACCAGCGTTTCATTTCCGGCGAAAACCGATTTAACCACATCATCCTGACCCGGACGGTATGCATCAAACCCCCAATATTTTTTCAAAATTTGGAGAGAATCATTGAATAATTCTTCTACAGGTTTAGATGATTTCATTTTGTCAAAATAGGGAAATCAATACTCAGGCAAAATGTACTTTTTTGGTGATTGCCGTCAGCTGTAAAAATGTTGCCAAGTGGAAGAGTAGTCAATAATAAATGAATCGAGCTGAAAAATATAACTAAAGCATGATTTCATCTTTATGATTTTATATAACTTGAAAGAATTAGAGTTACATAGAATTCACTTTAGAAATTTAATCTGCGGTAATATCAAAAAGGTTGGTTGAGTTCAATTTCCATTTCTTAGACCTAACTCTAAATTTCGGATAAAAACTACCTATTCACTAGTCTATAGCTCCGCAGTACTATTTGAGATATAGCTTATATGTCTAGTATTACTTTTCTAGATATAAGTTAACCAATACATCAAAACAAAAACTTTCCCAAAACACATTTAACCCACTTTACATCATTTTAAATGCAACAGAGTTGCTTTATAAATATATTCCAAGCTAAAGTGATGTTTGGTGGTAATATCACTATTTTAACACCAAAATTTTCACTTAATTAATACCTAACACAATGCGAGTACTATTTTTAATTAGCGCGTTTTTACTTGTTTCATGCGGAAACAATGCCGACAATCAACCTGCTCAACAACCGGAAACGGCAAGCGAGCGAATCATTGAACCGGTAGAAAAGGTGGCGTTCTTGGACCATGATGTTGAAGTAATTTCAGTAGTTGATGTTGCTATTGCCGATACTGATGAATTGAGAGCGGAGGGATTGATGAATGTTCGCCGAATGCGAATGAATCATGGTATGATTTTTATCTTTGAAAGAGAAGAGCCTTTGAGCTTTTGGATGGCAAATACTCCCCTACCCTTAGACTTAATTTTCATCAATTCTGATTTTGAGATTGTAAGAATTCAGCGTGATACGAGGCCATATTCAACAGATCAAATACTTTCTGAATATCCCGCGCTTTATGTAGTTGAAGTAAATGCAGGTTATGCTGCACGATTCGACATTCAAGAGGGTATGTCAATCATATTCCCTTTTAATCCCGAATCCTAGTTTTATCCACTAATTAATTTTAAAAAAATGATTTCTATTCGAGATCTTCACAAATCTTACAAAGACCCTGAAACCGGCAATTCAAACACTATTCTAAGAATTGCTTCCTTTGATGTGGAAAAAGGAAAACATTTAGCCATAAAGGGCTCATCCGGTTCGGGTAAAACAACCTTCTTGCATTGTTTATCAGGAATGATAACCCCCGATGGTGGTAAAATTGAAATAAACGGCACCGATATTAGCAAGCTAAGTGAAAGTGCTCGCGATCGATTTCGTGCTAATAACATTGGGTACATATTTCAGTCATTTAACTTGTTAGATGGATTTACAGCCCTTGAAAATGTAATGCTTGGTATGATGTTTGCCGATAAAGGAAATAACAAATCTCGTGCAATCGAATTACTTAAAAAAGTTGGATTAGGTGAACGGTTATATTACAAACCCGCACAACTTTCGGTTGGACAGCAACAACGCGTATGTATAGCCAGGGCGGTTGCTAACAATCCTGATATTTTGCTTGCAGATGAACCGACCGGTTCTCTTGACCCTAAAAATTCCGAGGAAATACTATCATTGTTAAAGGAAGTCGCATCCGATAAAACACTTTTATTGGTAAGCCATGAGCAAGAAGTACTCAATCAATTCGAAAGTGTACTGGATTTATCTGAAATCAATCAAATTACATACGCATGAACTCTTTAAGTATCGTTTTAAAAAACCTTAAGCAGCGTTCACTAAGCACTTTTTTAACCATTTTGTCTATTGCTTTAGGTGCCGCACTTATTGTTACTATTCAAATTGTGGATGAAGAAACACGAAAAAGTTTCAGTCAGACAAGTGTTGGCTATGACTTAATATTAACGGCACCGGGCAGTCAGATGCAAGCCACATTGAACTCCATTTACCATATGGAAACATCTGTAGGAGTTATTCCAATAGATGTCTACAAGGCGGCATTGAATGATGGCAGAATAGCTGAAGTTTATCCCCTTCACGTTGGTGACAGCTATAGGGGCTTTCGTGTTGTTGGTACGAATGAAGCCTTTTTATCAGAGGCACGCCCTCGGGGCGAGGAGCCATTTAGCTTTAGAGAGGGAAGAAATTTTAACCAACCATTCGAAGCTGTTATAGGACATGATGTAGCCAATCGCACGGGGTTGCAAATTGGCGATACAATATTCTTTACGCACGGTGTTGCAGAACTCGGTCCCGGTGCGGAGGAACATGTACATGACGATCACCCCATAGAAATTGTAGGTATTTTAGATAGAAGCTTTACTCCCAATGACAGGGTTATCTTCTCGAGCATGTATTCTACCTACAGAGTGCATGCATTGCACGATCATGATCATGACCACTCACATGATAATGGCCATCAACACAGCCATGATAACGGTCATGACCATTCTCATGATAACGGACATTCGCATAGTCACGATCACGATCAAAATCATGACCACCACTCGCCAACTTTGGCTGAGTTGGAGCTAACTGTTAATCAAGTTGATGCTGTCTTAATAAAAATGACCAATTCAGCTGCTGCCGTACAATTAGCAGGTATGATAAATTTTCCCACTCCCGATAACCCACTCCTTGCTCAAAATATGATGCGCGACCCCTTCTTTCCTTTCAAAGACGATTTGATGGCTGTTGTTCCGGCTAACCAAATTAATCAGTTGATGGGAATTATAGGTAATGCAGAGCAAGTGTTAAAGTCCGTATCCTATTTAGTATTAATTGTAGCGTTACTTGGAGTTATGGTCGCTATGTACAATACAATGGGTGAACGTAAAGGTGATATTGCTGTAATGCGCTCATTGGGAGCACGACGTTCATCTATTTTCAGGTTTATTCTCTATGAAGCCGGTTTAATAACTTTGATAGGTTGTTTAATTGGTTTGGCAATTGCATTACTAGCTGTATCTAGTTTGTCACCCATATTAGCAGATACTGCAGGTGTGTTTATCTCAGAAGTGGGTGTTAATACTGCAAATTTGATTACACTCGGATTGTTTATTATTTTTGGAGTACTTGCAGGTATTGTTCCGGCGTTTAAAGCCTACAAAACTGATGTAGCATCTAATTTATCCTAACTTCATTTGATTTATGAAAACTCTATTCATTCTGTTAATTACCTCACTTTTTTTTACGTCAAGTTATGCTTACGAAAGCAAGGGAGAACGTTCAAATACCATAATTGAAAGTACTACCGGCTCAACAGATGCACAACGTTTGTACTTTAAGGATTTAAGACGCTATACCTTACACAATAATATTCTGCCCGAAGACCTAAAAGCTATGAATGGAGAACAGATAAAAATTGTGGGTTATATGATTCCTTTCGACCGAATTTCAAATATCACTCAATTTATTCTACTTCAGGCACCTTTTATGGGTTGTTTACATGTACCACCACCACAAGCTAACGAAACCATTTTGGTAACAACCGAAACACCCCTTGCTTCTTATACCTACGACCCACTTATGATAACCGGCAAGTTAATTATTGATGAGGTTTTTGTTGACGGTTTTTTGGTAAGTGTTTATACAATTGAAGCAACAGATATAAGACCGAGCACAGCTCAGGATGCCGAACTAGAGGATCTGCCACCAGGTTTTCATTTCTATGGAGATTTTTAATTTTTAAAGTCCTGATTCAGTCAGGACTTTTTTATTTTAGGGAAAATACAATACAATAATCTCTGTGATTCAAAAAAATATAAATCTTCAATCCTTCAATACATTCAATATTAACGCTGTTGCCGGAATGTATGCTAACATCACGGACGAAAAGCAGCTAATCGAACTATCTGATACTAAAGAGTGGAATGATAATCCTATTTTTGTATTAGGTGGTGGCAGTAACCTACTTTTCCAAAATGCCCCAAAAGGATTAACGATTCATGTAGATGTAGATGGAATTGAAATTATTGATGAAACTGATGACTATGTTTTAGTTAAAGCGGGTGCAGGAGTTGTTTGGAATGATTTGGTTGAATATGCATTGAAAAACAACTTAGGTGGTATAGAAAATCTGATTCTCATACCCGGAAAATGCGGAGCCGCCCCCATGCAAAATATTGGAGCTTATGGAGTAGAATTAGAATCTGTATTTGATAGTCTAAGTTGCTTCCTCATCAATGAAAAAAGGTTTAGACAATTCGATAAGGATGAATGCCAATTTGGCTATAGAGACAGTGTTTTTAAGAATAAACTAAAGGGTGAAGCCATCATCACTTCTATTACCTTGCGATTAACAAAAAAGCACGAATTGAATACATCTTACGGTGCTATTCAATCAAAATTAGAAGAGTTTGGTATCATTTCACCAACCATTCAAGATGTTGCTAAAGCCGTGAAAGAAATTCGTCAATCTAAATTACCGAACCCTGCAGTAACACCCAATGCCGGTAGTTTCTTTAAGAATCCCATTGTTGATAATAGTGTAGTTTCAAAGATTCAAGAGCAACATCCTCAAGTTCCGGTTTACAAGATTGATAATAGTAATACTAAAATACCGGCGGGATGGCTTATTGAGCAATGTGGCTGGAAAGGTAGAACAGTTGACGGAATAGGCACTTGGAAACATCAGGCGTTAGTAATTGTCAATAACGGAACCGAAAATGGTAAAAAGATCGTAGAATTCGCCCGAAAAATTCAATCAGATGTTTTCAATAAATTTGGAATTAAGTTAGAGCCGGAAGTAAATATTATTGGTTGATTGGGATGATATAATGATCTAGCCATAGGTTTAAACCGAGCAAAGCGATTCCCACGAAGTGAAACCCATGGCTGGCTGCACTAACGCACACAGGACCTTCAATTATAAACCAACAAACAACAACGAAACGTTATCCCGCAAAAATGATAAGCGTAGCAATCATTTTATGCGGGATCTACCAGTTCTGAGTCAAGACCATTTTGCAGCCTATTCTTTAGCTTTTCTTAAGAACATCCAGCCCTGAATACGACTTCCCCATTTCGCAACTGGAAGATCCCGGATAACGCATTTGCTTCGCCGAATGCATTTCCGGGATGACGAAGTGGATGGTTTTGATGTGTATAGCAGGCGAATTCAATTCGAGGGGGATGGTGCG
>PXCK01000183.1 GCA_003566635.1 Balneolia bacterium
GTAGATGGGGTGATGGCTTATCGATATTTTTTGCATTAATCTCTCCAACTTTATGTGAAATTGAAGAAATCAGCTTAAGAATTTTGGGAGTTATGTCGTAAGGTGGTTTCATCTGATACAATCATTTGATACTATCAAATATAACAAAAATGATACTATCAAAAGAGGGTATATCGGATTAAAAAAAATCACCCCTTGAAAAACAGGGGCAATTCTTTATTTAGACCGTCTCAACGCAACATACCTGATAGTTCTATTTCTTCTTTGGCGGTCTTATGGTTAATACCGGTATATCTGAACTTGTGATTACTTTTTCGGTAGTAGAGCCCAGGAATAAGTGCGAAAGTCCGCTTCGACCGTGGGTTGCCATTACAATCAAATCCGAAGACTCATTGGCATAATCTACGATTGCATAATGTGCATTAATACTTTTTAGTACCACCACATTAAACTTAATTTTTCTGAGAGACTCATCGTTTACAAGGTAAGCGTTACCATCTTCCTCCACCATTTTCCACGATTCGTCATCCAGCTTATTTTCCGATAAATATTTGGAAATCTTTTCGCGAATCTTAAGCGATACGGTGTCTAAGTCGCCTCTGCCTGCTTCTCCTCTTGGTTCGTTTTCGATTGGGCTACCATACAATTCCAGCACATGTAACATGGTTAGTTCAGCATCAAGGCTGGTTGCCATAGACAAAGCATACTTTAGAGATGTAATCGAAAGATCAGAATAATCGGTCGGGATTAGCACTCTATTAACACCTTTTGGCGGTAAGTCTCCCTGCACCGTTAATACAGGAACTTCTGACAGACGTATAACTTTCTCGGCCGTTGTTCCTTTAATCAAGCTTGTTTCGTGGGAGCCACGCGAGCCAATAACAATAATATCATATTCATTCTTTTTAGCGTAATTAGTTATGGCTTCGCTAACTTTTCTATCGATAAGCACTTTTGTCGAACCTCGGACTTCTTCAGGAAAATTATCTTTTAGCTCTTGTTCCAAACGCTGTTTACTGTCGGTTTGAATTTTCGGATAAATATCCTTGTCCATATCAAGAGGCAACCCAAGTTTGCGAATACTTTCATTCAAATACTTCAAAACCTTGATGACATGCAATAAATCTACGTTGCCATCAAATTTTCGGGCAAGAGCTCTACCATATAAATAAGCATCTTTTGCGCCTTTTGAGAAATCAGTCGGAACCAAAATTTTATTAAACTTATACATCTAAAAACCTCACTTACATTTAAAGGATAAAAAGAACGGTTAAACTATTCTGTTATAATGTAACGAATAACCCGCAATTTTACATATGGGGTTACTTACTTATTATTGTGTTTTTTTGTTTGAAGCACTGAATGTGATCATCTGATATTATGAATAGCTTGTAAACTCATGAACACCAATTTACCATATTGGATAATAAACCAACTAAAAGTGTCAACCCGTTTTAGGCATCTACAAGACCTCATTCATAATTCATAACCCATAATTCATAATTAAATTAGTCTTCTCTTAAGCTTTTTGCCGACGCATAGTAACCGATTCCAATTACAATTAAAAAACCAACGCCCAGCATTACAAACCCATGCCATATAGCTACAGATCCTCTTGAAAGCCGTTGATCAGTAGCTTGAGTTGGAATAAAAGGTTTACTGCTAACCATTTTGAGTTTTACTTCAATTAATTCAATTTTTTGTTTTTCAACCGGTTCAGTTGGGTTTACGATATGACCCAATCGCTCGAATTCCAGCAGTCCATCAGTCATAACATCAACTTCCTGCAGTTCCAGAACTCGCGGATCACTTAAAGAAACGACCTCAATACGCTCAGATTCCACATACGTTTTTTCCTGAAACGGCCAGATGATATACAACGAACCAATCATAAACCCAATAAGCACACAAAGTGTTGCTAAACGGTACTTAGCCAATAGCCACGATAAAAACCGAACAAACAGCATGATACCCGTTACCATACCCAAACCGAATGGTACTAATACCCAAAGAGCTTCTATGGTTTCTGAGCCGCCAAGCTGACGAAAAGCACCAAGTACCACATCATACTGTCGGAGAATGAGCAGTAAAAACGAGCCTGAAATTCCCGGTAAAATTAGGGCGGTTATAGCAATGGCACCTGTCCCAAAAAGTATCGCAGGGTTTGAAGGCAAATCGACCGGAACAAGATTTACGATTAGGATCCCGATAATTGTTCCGAGTATCAACCAGGCAACAACAACAAATGTATAGTGTTGAATTTCCCGGATTAACAATAGAACAGAGCCCGCAATCAACCCAAAAAACAATCCGTAAATTAATTCAGGGTGTGTGTGCATTAAAACCGGAAGCGGAATTACACGGGTGAAAAATATCAAAGCCCCCAAAATTCCCAAAAGTAGTGTGAACAAAAATCGCCAGTGAAATTCGGCAAAGAAATCTTTTAAGTTGAAAGATAGAAGTGACTTTAAAGATTTGGCATTTACACTTTTTATGGCATGAATCAGGCGGATATAAATCCCTAAAATGAGTGCCATGGTACCACCGCTAACCCCGGGCACCACATCGGCCGAGCCCATAATAAATCCTTTGGCAAGCAGACCCGGTGTTTCTTTGGTGGTTGTTATGTCTTTTAGAGGCTCTACTTTGGAATTATCGGGGTCTTTAGCTTTACCAACCATCTCTTCCAATTAATGGTACAAATTTAAAATCATCAAAAACTTCTTCTTCAAACTCATTATCACCAATACAAGTAATACGGTGCATTGCTTGTCGTTCGTCGTTTCCAACAGGTATAACAAGACGACCTCCTACACTTAACTGCTCCATAAGCGCAGCCGGAACTACAGGTGCACCGGCCGTTACAACAATCCCGTCATAAGGTGCATAAGCACTCCAACCTTCGGTACCGTCGCCACATTTGAATTCGGCTCTGTAGCCAAGTTTTTGGAGCAAGTCCTTGGCTCTGTTATATAAAAACCTATGTCGCTCGATGGTATAAACCGAAGCTCCCAACTCCAATAAAACCGCACATTGATAACCCGAACCCGTACCAATTTCTAATATTTTACTACCTTTTTCTACTTCAAGGAGTTGAGTTTGAAACGCAACGGTATATGGTTGGGAAATAGTCTGACCCATATCGATGGGCAAAGCTGTGTCTTCATAAGCCCGGCTGGCAAGGGCTGAGTCTACAAATTCATGTCGATTAATAGATGATACAGCTTTTAAAACAGCGGAATCGGTTATACCTTTGCGTTTAAGCTCATCAAGCAAACGCTTTTTGTGGGCTCGGAATTTTAATTCGTTATATGATGAAAGCACTATGGTTTTATAAAACGGTTTTTGCGAAGATACGGTTTGTTGAGACAAGAAAGATAATGATATCTTTGGTTTAGGTTTTTCGTAAAGTTCATAAATGCCGAATTAATCATGCCATCAACCTGATATGAAACAACCCTTAGTATTAAAATCGACTGAAGACGAAAGAATATTTTTTTCAATTCCACATGAAGTGTCCGATTTGAATCAATCATTCAACGGAAACATTTTATCTGAAAGTGGAAACGAATGCCGCATTAAAGAAAATATCATTCGGTATTTAGATAAAAAACCAAGTACACTCACCCTTGCTCAGCAATCCAACTTTATTCCCTTAACATCCGATATTTACGAGGATACCTGGAGAAAAAGATCCATTGGAATTTTATCAGGTCAGGACTTTTCTATAGAGGATGAAATTAATCTTCTCCAAAGATGGGTCAACTTGAATCCTGAAGATAATGTTGTTGATATTGGCTGTTCTACGGCTTTGTATGCCAGAGCATTAGCAAAAAAACAACCCAATGCGAAAATTACAGCACTAGACTTCTCCTTAAAAATGCTTGAAGCCGCTAAAGTAAAGGCAAAAAAAGAAGATGTAGATTTATTTCTGTTATTGGCAGATGCTGAGGAACTTCCTTTTTATTCCAATAGCATGGATTTGGTGGTTTGTGGTGGAAGCTTAAATGAGTTTGCAAACCCCGATCGTGCACTTTATGAAATGAAACGTGTTCTTAAAAATGACGGAGAGGTATTTATGATGCATTTACTTAAAGCCGATACCTGGTACGGAAGTATGCTCCAAAAAACCTCCGAAATTGGCGGATTAAATTTTTGGACTGAAAGAGAGTCTGATGCGCTTTTTCAAAAAGCGGGATTTGTTATAAAAAGGCGTCATAAAATTGGAATTGTTTGCTTTAGCTTACTAATTCCTCAAACATAAAACATAGCTTTAAAATATAAAGTTAATAATGTCTGATTTTTTCGCAACAATTTTTGGTTTAGGTATAACGGGAACCGCAATAGCAGCTGCATTGGCAGAAAAAGGAAAATCTGTTCTATTGGTTGATCCTCATGTATCTGAAAATGCTCCGGGAGCTCTGGCTGGATTGGTTAATCCTGCTACAGGTCGACACGCACGTTTAAGCTGGAAAAGTGAAGAAGGGATATCATCCCTCCGAAATCGAATAAAAAAGATTGAACGTGTTACCGGAAGAAATGATTTGATATCTGACAGTGGTGTTTTAAGACCGGCTATTAATGAAGATTTGGCTCAAAACTTTAAAGAATCACTCGAAAAGTATACTTGGCCCGAAGGCTGGGTTAAGTGGTTAGATACTAAAGAAACCTATCATGCAAACCCTTACGTTGGTGAAACACATGGAGCAATATGGCTGGATTGTGGCTTTACCGTTTATGTTGATAAGTACCTAAACGCATACAGAAGATTCCTTCGTGAAACGGGTGTTGTTTGTAAGTATGAATCCGCAACGTACAGACAGAATTCACCGGCTGACTCTTTTACCATAGAAATGGAATCCGGAAGTTCTGCTACTTGTGACCATGTGATTGTAGCTGCCGGGTGGCGAACACCTTCTTTCGCTGATTGGGAATATCTGAAACTTCATTTAGTAAAAGGACAAATAGCCGTTTTTGAAGCTGATCATGATTTGAATTGGGAGCACGGCGTTTCTGCTATGGGATATGGTCTAAGAAAGGGAAGCCGATCAATAATCGTAGGTTCAACCTATGAACATAAGTTCAGCGATGTTAACACTACCGAAGGTGCACTTTCGCAAATTGAAAAAAAGCTGGCAAATATGCTTCCCGCATTAAAAAATAGATCCAAATCTGTCGGTCAGTTAGCAGGCGTACGCGTAACCACTCCAAATAAATTACCTGTAATTGGTCGTCATAAAGACATTTCAAATCTTTGCATCTATTCCGGTATGGGTTCTAAAGGATTGATTTACTCTGAGTACACAGCCGCTCAACTTGCAAATCATTTAGTAAATGGCGCAGAGATAGAAGATGATTTAAGTACGGATAGGTTTAAAGATCTATGATATTCATTTGTTTCAGTTCAATTTGATTTTTTAAATTCATCAAATTTTTGCCTCCACTCGTCAGATCGCAAGTCATTTTCGTATATATACGTTGCGATAGGAACCAGAATTTCATCGGGTAATGGCAGGGGTGGCATTAACCCAAAATTACGGATTGCGCCTCGCATCAATGCTGTAGATTCTGATGGACTTTTAACAAAATCCGTTACAGATTGAATAAACTCATCTTTTGTGATTTCATCTGAGTAATAATGGTTTCTTATCATGTACATTGGGGGTGCTAATCGGTTATCTCTGCCACCAACCCCTTCATGTGTGTGGCATGCATAACAATATGTTACCATTAGCTTTAGGGCATCATCCCTATTATTGGGGTTGTCAAACTCCACAATAGAACTTGTGGGAATTGAGCTTTTCGATTTGTTGTCGATTGCCTTCTTATCATTTTGCACTAGTGAAAGATAAATGAATAAAGCGAGCGTTAGTAGGATTGAACCATTTAATACCGTTCGTTTAGTATACCATCCCATATAACTTATTTATTAGAATATTAAGCTTGTAATTTATTTATTAGACGCCAACTAAATTATTACGTTCTCTTAAATTTTAAATGATTTTCACAAGTTGCTGCTAAGGCTTTACTATACCCAGTTTTAAATAGTTCATAATCATAAGCATCATTTGTAACCGTGTTTTTACGCCTGCCACATTGAAGGAGATTAATCTGCGA
>PXCK01000195.1 GCA_003566635.1 Balneolia bacterium
ATGATGCGCAGGGAACCGCGTGAAAGCCGGATGGCTTCTGCGACTCTGCCCAAATCATCACCGAGAATGGTGATATCGGATGAGGAGACTGCCAAATCGGTTCCACCTGAGAGTGCAATTCCTAAATCTGCCTGAACGAGTGCGGCGGCATCGTTTATACCATCGCCAACCATTGCGACCCGTTTTCCTTTATCCTGATAGGATTTTACAATGGCGGCTTTTTCGTCGGGCTTTACTTCAAATCGCACATCCTCTATCCCCAATTCGTTTGCAATGTATCTGGCTGTTCGCTCCTGATCGCCGGTTACCATTACGGTTTGGATGTTCATCTCCTTAAGCTCTTGAACAAACGTTTTGGCTTCCTCCCTTGGAGTATCACTTACAGAAATCAATCCTATGGGAGATTCATCAATCGTAACAACCAACACTGTTGCTCCTTTTGACTGCTCATTTTCGATCAGCTTTTGGATTTTTTCATCTGAGGTATCCAACATCTTAACCGAACCTATTTTGACCCGGCTTCCTTCTACATTTCCGGTTACGCCCACACCGGCTTCGGTCTGTACTTCTGATGAATTTGGTATGTTTATTCTCTTGCTTTTCGCAAATTCAACGACCGCTTTTGCCAACGGGTGATCTGATTGTTGCTCGACCGCTGCCGCTTTTTTCAGGATTTCATCTTCACTTTCATCACCAAGTGCGAAAACTCCACTTACTTTCATCTCTCCGGTTGTGAGTGTTCCGGTTTTATCCAGTAAAATCACATCAACCTTTTTGGCTTCTTCGAGGGAAACGGCATCCTTAATCAGGATTCCCTTTTCGGCGGCGCGGCCTGAGCCGACCATAATTCCTGTTGGTGTGGCCAATCCTAAGGCACATGGACACGCAATGATTAATACAGCTACCATGTTTACGATAGCTTTTGCAGGATCGCCATCTACGAGCATCCATCCCACAAGAGCCAAAAGTGCAATTACTATTACGATGGGAACAAAAACAGCACTTACCTTATCCACCAATCGCTGGATGGGCGGTTTTGAACCCTGAGCCTGACGAACGGTTTCTATTAGCCGGGCAAGGGCGGTTTCTTTACCCACGCGGGTTGCTTTCATGGTAAAAGACACATTTGTATTTCGGGTACCGCCTGTTACCGAATCACCGGGTTTTTTATCTGCCGGCACACTTTCCCCGGTCATCATGGATTCATCTATAGAAACTACTCCCTCTTCAATAATTCCATCCACCGGAACTTGTTCGAATGCTTTTACGAGCAGGATATCATCCTTCTGAACCTCCGATAGCGGGATGGTTTGAGTTTCTCCATTGCCATTGACTTTATTGGCTTGCTGAGGTGTTAAATCAAGTAAGCCGGAAATAGCATCACGACTTTTGTATTTGGCACGTTCTTCCATCCATTTTCCGAGCAGAATCAACGCTATGATGACCGCGGCCGTATCGAAATAGACATCCATTGGGGTTACGAGTCCGCCTTCTACGCCAAAAAACGTGGCATATCCACTAAACAGGAAAGCTGATCCGGTCCCGACCGCCACGAGGGTATTCATATCAGCTGATTTCCGTTTCAGGGATTTCCACGCTCCTGTAAAAAACGAGCTACCGGCATAGAACAGAATCACAGCTGTGATTGCCAACATTGCTAAATTCCACTCGAACAAATAAGGATGAATTGCATGATGCCATGATTCAATAAACATAGGCCCCATATCCATCAAAAAAACTACGAATGCCAGAGGCAGGGCAATCAAAAATTTTGTTTTAAAGGATGTTGAGAATGGAACTCTTTCATCTGCTTTTTCTTCGATTATTGATGACGCTTCAAAACCTGCATTCTCAATAGCATCAATAATTTTTTCGATATCCACATCAGATTGAAACGTAGCTTCTTCGGTAGCAAGGTTTACTGAGACGTCTTTAGTCCCATTTACTTGCTTAATGGCTCGTTCCACACCAGCAACGCAGCTGGCACAGGTCATTCCCTCTATTTTAAGTCTGTTTTGTGATTCCATGTTTAAGATTAAGCTAATTCTAAACTATCTGCGTTCAATAATAAAATAATTTGTTCGAAATTTTCAGATTGACTGCTGTAGCCAACATATTATTTGTTGTTTAATACCAACAGTTTGCCTTACTGCTTCATACAAATTCTATAAACCTTTGTTTTTTTTGGGCTTTAATAGGTTGGCACAATACTTGATAATCTTTGAAGGTACAATCAATCTTAAATTAACTTTTTTATGAAATTTAAATTAACAACAACAATTCTTCTTTTCAGTCTTCTATTTGCATTTGGCTGCAGTGATGACAAAGACAGCGACAATATCCCATCGGTTGGAACAATCGTGATGGATATGAATGGGTCAGAATGGAGAGCAATGGGAGCAACCGGACTACGTATGTCATTCGGAAACAATGTTCAAATTTCCGCAGCGGGATCTGTTTTGGGAGCAACCATATCAGATTTAGAAACCTTTTCATTTGCTATAATTGCGACTTCAGGTCAAGGTATAGGTGAAGGGGATTATATTGTTCAAAGTGGTTTACCTTATGTAGATTTTAATTTTACATTGGGTTCCGCAGCTGATCAGGCAAATTGGAATGCAACTAATGGAACATTAACCATTACCCGCATAACGGATGACAATGTGCAGGGCACTTTTTCGGGAACCTTAGTTCGTAGCGGCCATCCAAATCGTGAAATTACTAATGGGCGTTTTAACGTAAATATTCTACAAACTAACTAGTCCGAATTATTCACAAAAGCATGAATTTAAATCTTATACTACTAAAAATATTGTATATAGAAAAACACCACAATCACTCAAATTTGGGTGCGGGTAAAATGCTGCATACCGAGCGAAGCAATTCCCACGAAGTACTATTATCATGCTAGCTGAATATTCTGCGTATTGGATATGTAACAACAACAAATTTCCTGTTGGTTACATAAAGGTCATTCCTTCTATAGGGATGGCCTTTTTTCTCTTTTTGTCGAATTAGTACGACAAGGCTTCAATATAACCCAGAAGTTTACTTAATTTTTTCACCTTATCCATTTGTTGCTGCTGTTGATAGCCATTTATAAGGTTTCGAATAAACCTGATAAACATTTCTATTTCGGCAGCTTTCTGGAAATGCAGTTCTTTGGGTTCTATACCGCTTTTCTTCAAAAATTGACGACACTGCTCTTTAGTTAAAATGCCACCTCCGTTAAACGGATCGATTAAAAGCATTTTCCCTGATTCTGTTTCAAATCCTACCAAAAAATGAAGTGGCATATTCACACCATAAAACGGTAGTTTCAACCTTCTTGATAAAAACAGCAGCACCAATGCCAGTGATAATGGTATCCCAACTCTATTAGGTATTACGTAATGCAAAAATGAGTGTCGTGGATTGAGGTAATCGGAATGGCAACCCTCAAACCCTTTTTGAGTGTATAGAAACCTGATTAAAATTTCCATTCGGGATAGGTTGGAGTCGGCTTTAAAAATATCCCTTTGAATTTCCAGGGCAAATTCATCAAGTCTGTGCTTTAAAGGTAATGTGCGAATAGTAGGTTCATCAAATCTTGAAAGCATAAAAATGCCCTCTTCTAAATCATCAAGGGAATTCATACCTCCTTCCAAAAAGTTTAGAAAATCTTGTACAAAACCATCGAAGGTTAGATTATGTATGATTTCATGAATTTGCTTTCGTTGGTTTTCATCTTTACTTTTTGCACGGATTTCATCAAGTAAAGGAACAGAAGCATCGCCAATGTCAAAAATTCGATTCATTACCGATTCCTGAACATATAAATCAGGATCATCTAAAAGATACACCAGCGATTCAATTTCTTTACGGGTAGTCTTCATACTATCTGATGACCGAAATTTTGCCTACACCACGTTGGCTTCCATTATTCTCTGTTGCTACAATTACATAAACCCCTGAAGCTACTCTATCCCCATTATAATCGCGTACATCCCACTCAGCGCGACCGCCACGGGTCTCAAACCGCGATACCAAACGCCCATCAACAGTAATAATTGAGATGAGAGAATCGTCTGTTAAACCATCAATGATTACATTTCCGGTGTTTCGGTTGTATGAATAGGGATTCGGATAAACAAACAGATCACTCATTCTCGATTCGCCTTGAGTTGCTACATCCATGTAGGTTTGAAGCCCTTCTGATGTAGCTATATATACAAGCCCTGTTTGTTCATCTACATGTAAGCCCGTTATTGTATTCGAAAATAAGGGGCTGTTTTGTGGTGTGAAATGTCTTAAAACATTACGACCGTTTTCATCAATTAGCCATAACCCGTCTCCTGCAGTCCCAACCCACTTTTGGTTTGCTGCATTCACAGCTAAAACTGTAGCATTTACATCCCTAAGTAAAAAAGGCGACGTAGCAGAAGTGTCGGCATTAATTAGGAAACTGGCCTGACGATCTTGTACATTTCCATCAATTATCCTGTCTGGGAATAAAAATCTGGCAACCCCTCTGTTTGTTCCAATCCAAACTTCACCACGCTTATCTTGAACGAGGGTTTGTACCCGGTCTCCGGGTAAGTTGCCTTCATTTGGCGTAGTGGTTAACCGTACGGCACTTTGGGTTCCATCTGCATTTACGCGTAGTACCAGTACCCCACGACCTGTAGTGGTAGTAGACTGAAGTGTTACCCATTTTTGATCGAAAGAATCAATGAACAAGTTATAGTAAAAGTTACCTATTCCGGTTGCTGTTGCATAGGGAAAAGAAACCCATTCGTTGGTTTGTGAATTATATCTCGCAAGTGGGTTATCGGCTGCTTGCCAACTCACAGCCCAAATATTACTTCTGCTATCAGTTGCTAATCCTGTATTAACAACGAATGTAGAAAGTCCGCTCACCAATTCAAGTTCACTATTTGTATGGTTAAATACCGTAATTTCATCAGTTTGGCGATCATGGCGAACCACGCCTCTACCCCAGCTACCGAAGTAGTAGAAATCGGGATCAGCGGTTGTCCTAAAAGCACGCTGAAATTGAGCGTCATCTAATGCGGGTGTATTATTCCGCCCAAAGCTTTGCCATTCACCATTTCTAAAAATATGATATCCAGCAAAGCCGGAAATACTTGCATCGGTTGTACCGGCAATAATGGAGCCGTCAAAACTTTTTATATCGGTAAAGAAATTAGATTCCGGACCGGATGGTCTTAACTGATCGGATTGTGAGGTAGGGCTATCAAATATTAATATACCGTTTGATGATGTACCCGCAAAAAGCCTGAAATCACCATTTGAATCATCTAATTTAGATGAAATGGGAGTATTTAAGTCCGTTAAGGATATTGCATCGGGTTCAGCATCGATATATCGAATTGTGACACCAAAAGGTGAAACAGAGGTTAGGGCGTTTCCTGTTCGACTTCTATTAAATTGTGAAACTCTTCCAATAAAAGCGGTTGTTTGTTGCCACTCGCCATCAATAAATTGAACATTAGCTCCGCTTGTACCGGCATAGAGTCGGTCATCAAACCAAGCGATGGTTCTTGGCGTTGTATCTAAATTCCCAAATTGCCCCAGACCATCCGAATTATCCCAATTTTCAGGAACAACAAGACTACCTGCATTTCTGCTACCCCGTGCGACTCCGGCCGGCGTAGCAACGAATATCCACTCATCGCTAAAAGTAATGTCGGTTACGGTTGTACCTCGGGGTAACCTACCTAAGTTCACATAACTATGAAGTACTAAAAAACGATCAGTGTCAAAAACTACGACACCAAATTCAGTAGCAACATACACACTATTATCTTCAAAAAGAATTCGGTTTATGCGTTTGTTGGTAAAGTTTTGATTCCTTGATATATCAGTTATATCAGTGAATGAAAAACTAACAGGGTCAAATAATTGTATTCTTCCATCGCTATATCCTAACCAAATTAAATTAGCCTCGGATTGATACCCAATTGCTGTTGGTCTTAAACGGTGCATCCCGTCAATTTGAGTGTACACTTCAATCGACCCACCGGGTTTCCAGGAAAACATGCCACCATTAGTTATTGCCCAAACAGTATCGTCGTTGTCAATAATCATTTCA
>PXCK01000237.1 GCA_003566635.1 Balneolia bacterium
GAATTCCATCTGAAAAAATTCCATGATAATGCTTCACGAATGTTGCTTTCAGGATTTGTACGAATACCTTCCATTGTAAATGCATTTGCCAGCCAGTTACCCGCACCCGGACGAAATGCTTCAATCCCAGCCGGTGCCGCAAGCACTAAATGATCAATGGCATCGGGGTGATTAATGGATAACGTCATACCAATCTGCCCACCCATTGAGTGGCCTACATACACAACCTGTTGCAAATTCATACGGTCAATGAATGATGCAATTTGCTCGGCATACCAACCCATCCCATAAGGATAATCACCTTTGTCGCTTTTCCCGTATCCGGGCAAGTCAATAGCAATAACCCTATAACTTTGACTCAACTCGCCAATGTTATATCGCCAAAAACCGGCATTACTTGCAAGACCATGAACTAAAATGATAGTTGTATCACCCTCGCCTTCATCTACATAAGCAATGGTAGGGTCACCTTGTAAAAAATGCGTTTCAAAACCGTAGTCAATATCCTGAAATTCAAGAGGTGGAGCATCTAAATAACGATAACCACCACAGGAGGTCAGCATTATTGCCACTAAAAGTATAAATGTTGAAATAATTAATTTTTTCATGATGACCTCCTAAAACATTAACCATGCAAGTGACAGAAAAACAACCCATGGATTATCGGGGTTGACACCTTCGGTAGATGCAGCAGGAGCATCATAAAAATCACCTGTGAATACATAACCGGCACTTAACCCAAGTGTTAAGAATACACGAAGGTTGTACTTCAATTCTGCATTTACTTCGGTTCCGATATGATTCCCACCGCCATCTAAGTTGAAGTTACTAAATGCAATTGCAGAGCCAACTTTAGCAGAAAATCTATTGGGAATAATATCCCTCATAATGTTAATTGAACCTCCGGCTACACCCAGCCCCATGTTTGAAATGTCGTGAACCATAGAATAATAACGGCTTACTACTTGTGGATCCGGGAAGAGAAGCAGTGCTCTGTGAGAACTGTAAATTCCTACCGGGGAACCCCAAACGTTACCGGTTAAAACCGAATTCAATGTTCCGTCAGCTGCGCCATCACCATCACCGGTGGTAAATAAACCTTCAATCCAAATTTTATCATTATTTGTCATCCCATAACGATACGAGGCACTCATGTTAAAAGAGGCACCCAAAACACTGATGTCATCTACACTGGAATCCTGAGGTGAAATTCTACCCAGGTTTGCTATGGCATAAGCATCAAAAGCAAAGGGTGATGAAACAAAATCCCTGTTCCAGGATAAGTTGGTTCCGACCCAAATAATATCTGCACTATATCGCTGATTATCGGTACCCGGAATACGAATTCTTGGTGCGCCGTTGTAAGCAGCTAACCCGCTTGTTAATCCCTGACCAAGAACCGAAATTCCTCCTGCGCCTTTAGCCGTATCTCTCAGATACCATGCGTTGAATCCTAATTCGAGGGATGGATGAGGACGAGTCATCATATCACCCATTAAAATAAAAACATCATCGTCTCTGGATATTTGATTTTCCCAAAGCTGGAAAAAACCAAGCCGTGTATGCATAGCTGGATGCGGACGCGCAAACCAACTGATACCTACAGCCTGTGTTCCCCAAAATGAAAGTTTGTAGCCGGTGCGTTGAAAAAGATCTAATGGATTTACGTTAGGGTCGTATGGACTATCGAAAATACGTTGCATACCAAGTACCACATTCCAGTTTGCATCCGGTGGACGAATATCTACATTTGCCATGAGAGTTTGCAGGTTAACCTGACCACCACTAATGGCACCTCCGCGATTATTACCAACACCGTAAGCTTGGTCACCCCAGGTATAATCTATTTTGAATAAGCCCCGGAAAGTTGCGTATCCGTCTAATATTGAGGGGCGATAAATGAACATAGGGACAAAACGCTGCTCGGTGTAAAATGCGGTTCTGTCAACTGTATTGGTAGAGTTTGGTCCAAAAAGTCGGCCAATAACCTGTCCTTGGATCACGTCATTTAAAGGTGTGATATTTGATAAAGTCGTTCGGGTAAATGAATACCCTATAAATTGAAATTCACCCGGCTCAGGATCCTGAAGTCGTTCATCCTGTAGCTGTGCCATAACGGGTGTTGTAATTAAAAAGCAAAGAAGTAGTAGTGCAGCTTTCATATCCGTTATCCCTGTTTAAAAAATGCGGAGCCGGCTACAAATGTAACCGACTCCTTTTGAAAGGTTAGTCAGCAGTAGTGCGAACATAGTTTTGAATCCAGAAAGGACCTGTAGGATTACCAAAAACATTGGTACTTCCAAATCCATCATCAACATTTGGAGGCAGAACGCCTTCAAGTGGTGGATCGGTTTGGATTACTTCATATTCCATTTGGTTATCAACTACTCTGAAAATACCACGACTGGTAAGGGCAGCAGGGGTTGATTGGTTTAACGTAATAGAACGAATACCCGCACTATTTGGCTCTCCGGCTTCGTAAGTACCGGTAAAAGTTACTTCTGCACCTTCTGTATCTGTCGATACTACCAAGTAGCTTCCGTTTTCTTCAAATTCAGCATTAATCCTTGCTGTGTTAAAAGGAGCTCCTGCAAGACCGGGTGCAACATTGTCGCCTTCAGACAGCCAATTTCCTACAATAGGATCTAAATCGGCATCATCGTCGTTTGAGCTGCTTGAGCCACAACCATAGGCTATAAAGCCAAGGGCCAGAACCATTATCATTAATTTTGATTTCATATATATCTCCGTTTTATTTTTGTTTGATGGGTTTTTAAAGTTTTGATGGCATCAGGAGGGACTCTCCGGTTGCCACGGTTTCGTTATGTTGATTTAAACATTCTGTAGCCAATAACACTCTGTTTTTCTCAGGGAACAGTTCCCGAACGGTAGCTATGGCTTTGATTTCATCGCCGGGATAAACCGGACGTAAAAATTTTAAATTTTGTGATAAGTAAATTGATCCCGGACCCGGTAGTTTTGTTCCTATTACAGCCGATATAAATCCTGCGGAAAGAATGCCATGTGCTATTGGCTTTTTGAAAATTGTATTGGCTGCAAATTCCGGGTCGTGGTGTACAGGGTTTTGATCTCCAGTAACTTCACCGAATCTGTTGATATCGTCCTGAGTTACCAGGCGCGAAAGTTCTTCCTGCTGACCAACGAAAAGATCTTGTATGCTCAACCCTTTCATGCTAGCTCCCGCAATTTTCGTTTCAGGATTTTGCCGCTATCACTCTTCGGGAAATCATCCACAAACCGGATATGCTTGGGGATTTTGTACTTTGCCAGATTCTCTCTGCAAAATTGGATAATACTGTCTTCATCAACAGTAGATTCCATATCTTTTATGATGAACGCCATGCCACTTTCGCCCCATTTCTCATCGGGAACGCCAATTACTGCGGCATCACGAATTCCCGGCATGGTTCGTAGCACATGTTCAACTTCGGCAGGATAAACGTTCTCGGCTCCGCTGATGAACATATCCTTCTTACGATCCATCACATAGAAATATCCTTCTTCATCGCAACGGACGATGTCGCCGGTATGTAGCCATCCGTCTTTATTAATTGTTTTAGTTGTAGCTTCTTCATTCTCCCAGTAGCCGGGCATGCAAGCCGGCCCACGAAGCAGTAATTCTCCGGGTTGATTTACCTCAACATTATTGCCATTATCATCTACAACACGGGTTTCAATGTAAAAATTGGGGAACCCGATGGAGCCAATTTTACGGATGGCATCTTCTTCATTCAATGAAAAAACATTCGGTCCAAATTCGGTTAATCCATACCCTTGACGAATAGGAATTCCTTTTTCGTGCCAGGATGTAATCAAACTTTTCGACATGGGCTCGCCACCAACAATAGCATAGCGTATCGTTTTGAGGGATGATTTTGCAAATGATTCAGAACGAAACATCATATCCATCATTGTTGGTACCCCGAATAATATGGTGACCGATTCTTTGTCACATAATTGCAATACCAGATCCGGATCAAATTTGTTAGATAGAATTAAACGTGCACCTCTATGAAGAAACGGGGTAGTAAGTACATTCCAACCGCCGGTATGGAAAAAGGGAGCAAAAGTTAGGGTGACGTCCTTTTGGGTAAGATTAAGCCGCAGACCCGTGTTAACCGAATTCCAGAAAATCATTTTGTTGGTGATAACTGCACCTTTCGGACGCCCGGTTGTTCCCGAAGTGTAAAGAATCATGGATGGACTTTCAAATTCACCTTGATGTTCAATGTGATTCGATGATTGCGTTTTGGCGGATTCGAATAGGTTGGAAATCACTTCGCACTTTTCCGGACGATTAGAAATTTGTTCAACCGTTAATCTAAAGTTTTCCTCATAGAAAAGGGCAGAAGGAGTAGCATCTTCCATAGGCCATTCTAACTCTTTGGATGTCAATCGGAAATTAAGAGGTAGAAGAATGGCTCCCAGTTTTTGAACAGCAAAATAAAGCAGTACATATTCTATGCTGTTTAACGATAGAACGGCAACCCGGTCTCCATATGAGACATCATATTTCTCTTTAAGCTCTTCGGCAAGCTGATTGATTTTAGAAGCGGCTTGTTTGTATGAAACTTTTTCCCCGCTGTCATCCATCTGTAATGCGATAGCATTGGGGGTATATTTTGCCCAGCGCTCGAACCAATCTAATTCTATGTAATCCTTTTCAATCATATCTTATCAGCGATTATTTGTCGCTTTATAATCTAATGTTAATATAAGAATATTGTCATTCGTTATCATGAGTCATCACCTGATTTATCTAATTTGAGGGTTGTTAAACCAACAATAACAGACATCACAATAGCAACAGCAGCTGCAACTCCGGGGTTTTCACCATCAGCTGAAGTAAACGGTACAGGAAGTTGACCATAATACATGGAGAAATGCACTACTACGGCTGTTATGGAAGCGGCAACAGCAGCTTTAAGGGATTTTTTCTTAAAGAACATCCCCATAAGAATGGGAACAAAAGCCGCTGAGAAATAAGCGTAAACCCCATTTTGAGCAAAAATACCCACACTCAATTTTGGGTTTACAATTTGATCCCATGAAAGGAATATGGTGATGACAGCAAGCAAGACAATCACAAGCCGATTCACGATAATCTTCATCGGTAAACCTGCCCGCTCTCTATCTAAGAATCCTTTAGAGAGCGGGTTTATAAGGTCATTCGTTATACTCGTAGAAAGGGATTGAACAAGTCCTTCCAGGGTTGAAAGTCCGGCAGAAATCAAACCAAGAATTACTACAATTCCAATAAATACAGGGAATTCCCGAACCACGTAGGCAGACATAATGCCGTCCATTGGCAGAGGTTGTCCGTTAAAGGTTAAATCAGGAAATGAAATGCGTGCATATAAACCTGCAATTACAACCAAAAAGAAAATCAATTGAACCGAAATACCAACAGCAAGATACTTGTTTACGTCGGAATCGCTTTTCAGCATCAAGCTTTTTGTGAGAATGTGAGGCTGGCAGATTATGGCAATACCCACAATAAATTGAGCCAGAAATATTTCAAAATAGTCTCTGAAAAGAAAACTTGTATCATTTGTGGTTTGTACTAATTTTGGATCGATAGCTGCAAGTTTATCAAGGAAACCATGCACACCGTTACTGAAATGTTCGTAACCGGAGCCCAACAACACAAAAGCCACAATTAGCATGAGTACAGCTTGAATGGTATTGGTGTAAACCAAGGAATTTGCACCTCCATACATCATGTAACCGAATACAAAGGTTACGATGGCAATGAGCGTCCAAAATTCAGATACATTGAGAGCACTTGCAAGAACTTTGGTTAAGCCAACGCAAATGAGAACGATAAATGTAATGAGCAGTAGTGAGAGAATGGCAAAGAAAATACTGTACTTTTTGCTGTTGTACATAGTGCCCATCCACTGCGCCATAGTAAGGGCTTTTACCGTTGTACCGTGTTTTCGAAACCCCTTTGTAAGCACAGCAAGGGAAATAACTGCAGCAATGGGCAATGCTATTGCCATTGAAAGTACACCGCTAATTCCGAAAAGGGCTACAA
>PXCK01000028.1 GCA_003566635.1 Balneolia bacterium
GGCAACAACTCCATCGAAACAGTACCCGTAATTGTACCACAGCAGTCCCCTCCTTTTAACGTAAAGTTTAAGGGTGATACCGTTTTTGCAGCAGGATGGGCATCAGGAATTCGTCGTAGTCTAGATTTTGGAGAAACCTGGGAGCGAATCCTGCTTCCACCCTCAAGTGAGCGGGTTTTAAGCCCCGAGAACAATTATAATTTTGTATTTGATCCGCGCCTTGACAACAACTTTCTGGGATTTTCTGTGATGATTGATTCAGATGGCTATGTATGGGCTGGAACAGCCGGAGGTATCAATGTTTCTGAGAATGCTCTCACTGCTCCGACGAATATCATCAGGTGGAGAAACACACGCCGTACCGGTCTCGATAACGGCCTGCTCGGAAACTGGATCATTCGAATCAAAGAAAATACATACGATGGCGGTGTTTGGATGACGAATTGGTCAGCCGGTCAGGGCGAAATGGAAGGTATTGTTGTTACCTATGACCGAGGTGTAACTTTCGAGCAACATCTCGAAAATGAGCGAATTTTTGATATTGAAACGGACGGTTCTGTAATTTATGCCGCCGGAGCAAATGGCTTATTCATCAGCCCTGATAATGGAAGCACATGGAATCACATCCGCCAAATTAGAACCCCAAACGGGTTTGTTAAGTTATCGGCAGATTACCTGAGCCTGGCCAAAACCACCGATCGCTTGTGGGTTGGAACTACCGATGGTTTAGCATCCACAACGGATATGGGCGAAACCTGGTCATTAACACGTGTTAATTTTCCGCTTCGGGGTGGGAATCAGTTTTTTGAAGGAAGAGATGTAAATGCCTATGCATATCCTAACCCATTTTCACCCAGAGTTCATGAGTTAGTTCGCATTAAGTTTGAAGCCCCTGCAACCGGTCAGGCAAGTGTTAAATTGTATGATTACGGGATGAACCTTATTCGTGAACTAGATCATGGAGTTTCGGTTATGAAGGGTGAAAACTACGAAGCAGTTTGGGACGGCACCGATGGTCAGGGTCGGCGTGTTGCCAATGGTGCAATTTTCTACAGGATTGATGTTGGCAGCAGTAACGTTAACGGCAAAATCATGCTGATTAATTAGGAGGCGAATCATGAATACATCAAAACTAAAAATCGTCTTATTCTTTTTGTTGATTTCCGTTACCGGAGTTACTCCCCTTTTAGCACAAAGCGGAGGGTTTGCCGGCGCTTACAACCGTATGGGATTTGGCCCCGTTGGTATGGGAATGGGGAATGCCCTTAATACCGTGCCTGACTTTGGAATTTACGCCCACTACAATCCTTCACTTGCCGCTTTTGTAGAGCACACCCAGGTGGATTTATCGGTTGCCGCCATGCGATTTGATCGACAACTGAACACAGCCAATGTAAGCTTTCAGTTACCGCCAAGTGCCGGAATAAACGTCGGGATCATTCAATCGGGTGTAACGGGCTTTGACGGACGTTCCCTGAGTGGAATCCCAACTGACAGATTTTCGATAACCGAATTAAATGCATTTGTGGCGTTTGGTTTAAACCTTTCGGATAGGTTGAAGGTTGGAATTGCTTCCAAATTGCTGTACGCTAACTTTTTTGAAAATATGAGTACTTCAACCGGATTCGGACTGGACTTAGGTGCCATATATCAGGCAAATGAAAGGTTGAATTTGGGAATTTCGGTTCAGGATATGTTATCTGCTTATAACTGGGATTCCTCCGATGTATTTGGTTTATCAACGGGAACACAAACCGACAACTTCCCTACTCGTGTGCGTCTTGGCAGTTCCTACCGTTTGCAGGATTACGGACTATTATTCTCTGCCGAGTATGAATGGATGATTCAACGAGCAGATGCACGAATTACAGCGGATGGCACCCAGGGTGGACAACAAAGTACAATAACCGAATCCATCCGTACTGCTTCAAATTCAATCCGTTTGGGCACTTCCTACGAAATACACGATCGAATTACACTAAGAGGTGGTTGGGAAGTGTACGATGTCGAATTGATCCCCGAAACAAACAAGCTGTCGGCCGGTTTCTCCCTCTATCTTCCATTATACAATTTTGATACCTATATTGATTACGCCTTCATCAGAGAGCCGGAAGGCGTAGCTTACATGCACGTATTTGCTTTACGATTAAATCTATGAAAAAACATCTCCTATCGGTCTTATTCTTAGTTTTTGGAATTGGTACAGCCTTTAGCCAGTCAAATTCCGGACTCCAATTCTTGAACATAGGACCAAATGCACACTCGCTTTCCCTTAGTGAAGCACATACAGCCGTAGAAGCAGGTTCGTCCAGCTTGTTTACAAATCCGGCAAACCTAATGCTCAGCGACCAATCGAATATCGCCATTTCTTACAGCTTGTGGATTCAGGACACCAGAAACACTCATGCTTCCGCCATGTTCCTTCGTGAGAACGATGCGTTTTCTGTGGGCTTCCTATCCAGTATTATTGATGGTATTGAAGGCAGAAATAATCCAGGTCCGGTAGGGTCGGATTTATCGGTTACTTACCTGGCTGTTTCCGGCGCTTATGCCCGACAGTTTGGGCTGCTTTCTGTGGGAATCAGTGGTTCGTATTTATACGAGCAGATAGTACAGCAAAATGCATCCGGGTTTGGATTTTCGGCAGGGGCAACAGCCAGTTTGGTTGATGATAGAGTACGAATTGGAACCGCCCTGACCAATGCCGGCAGAATGGGCGAACTGATAAACGAACGTTCTGAACTTCCAACTTTATTTCGGGTTGGCATTGATGCTGATGCTATACAGCTATCTGCATTTTCAGGTCAGGAGATTCCACTTTTAGTAAAATTAAGTGCCGACTTTGTGATGCCGATTGATGAAAACCTGGGCGAAAATACAGAGAATTTATTGGAATCGGGTAACTACTTTGCTTTTGGTTTAGATGCCAATTTATATGATATGATTAACATTCGGGGCGGCATTCGTACAGGAAATACCTCACGAAGATGGAGCCTTGGCGCCGGAATTGATGTTGACCCCATTCGGTTTCATTATGCCTTCATTCCGTTTGAAACCGGATTTGGAACAGTTCATTCCATTAGTCTGCAATACTTCTTTGATTTTTGAGTACGTCCTATGATATAGTAATGGTCGTACACAGCGATTATGTGCATGATAATCGTGTAAGACGTGAAGCCGAATATCTGGCTTCCGAAGGTTACAAAATTGTAGTCTTAGCGGCATCCCATCAGCCCGAACATACAAAACCGTTTACGCTCAATCAGGTTGATGTAACCCCGGTTCCACTCCGTTCAAAAGGTGGGAAATTCAAGTTTTTCCAGATGATGTCCGTTTGTGGACACAAACTCTCCAAAATTGATGCCCGTGTAATTCATGCCCACGATTTGGACGGGCTTGTAGCCTCTGTTCTTTTCAATCAGCCTTTCGAAGATCAAAAAATTGTGTACGACAGCCATGAGCTATATATCGAAACACACTCGGTTTATAATCGCAAGTTCACAAAATGGCTATGGACAATTTTGGAAGCAAACACCATAAAGCGTGCACATAGCGTAATTACGGTATCAACGGGAATTGCCTCTTATCTGCAACAGCGGTATAAATTGAGTAACCTTCCACATGTACTTCGCAACTTTACCGACTTACCCAACAAAGAAGCTGAAGCTGTTGATGTAAGCCGTTTTAAGCTCCCAAAAACCAAACGGATTGGCGTTTATCAGGGTGTGTTACAACAAGGCCGTGGATTGGATTTATTACTCAAAACTTTGCCTGAAACTGAATGGGGATTATTAATTTGCGGTGATGGCCCAATGCGCGCTTCTATTGAGGAAATAGTTGAAAGAAAGAATCTCAAAGATAGAGTAACCCTGACCGGTCGAATTAAACCCGCAGAAGTTTTCGAACTAATGAAAAGTTGCGATGCCGGATTCATTCTGACCCAAGCTGAAGGCTTAAGTCACGAATTTTCTCTACCGAATAAACTTACCGAATACATTCACGCCGGCATTCCTTTAATCACCACCCCCCTGCCGGAAATCAAACGTCTGGTAGAAACCCACAAAATTGGAAAAACAGCAAAAACCAAAGAAGAACTGGTTGAACTACTGAAAACCTTCCCCAAAAAACAAACCTTTGCAGATAATCTGGCAAAAGCCTCGAAAGAACTAAATTGGCAAAACGAAAAAGAAGTTTTGCTTAAGGTGTATAGGGATTTGTAGTAATAGTATAAGATTCTTGCGGGCTTTCGAACCTCGCAGCGCTCCGAGCGAAGCGATTCCCACGAAGTGCCCCGAGCGAAGCGATTCCCGCGAAACAAAACCCATGGCTTGGCTATTTGAAAAATAGACCACAAAGATATTATAAGACCTCACTATTTATAAGCAAAAGAATCCCTCTTTGAAGAGGGTACGAATTGGCACAGCCAATTCGGGGGAGATGAAGCTGAAAGTTTTGAGGATTAATAAGTCGTAGAATTGTTATGAGTTTGTTGCTAGCATTCGTACCCCTCATGTCCGAGCGAAGCGATTTCCACGAAGTGAAATTGAGGGCTTATGATATCCGGTCATGCCTACGGTATTTGATACTGTCAAAAAAAATGTGTGTTAGCATAATATAGTAACCAAAAAAGGCTACCCGTTTGGATAGCCTTTTCATTCAAAAACTTGAATCTATTTAACCAGCATCATCTTTCGGGTTTGGACAAAATTACCGGCTTGAATACGATAAATGTACATTCCACTTGATAGTCGGGAGGCATCAAAACTAACGGTATAACTTCCGGCACTCTGTGCAGTATTTACAAGGGTTGCAACACGTTGGCCTTGAATATTAAATACCTCCATACGCACAAATACAGACTCAGGAAGATGATAACGAATCTGAGTTACCGGGTTGAAAGGATTAGGATAGTTTTGATCAAGAACAAATGAAAATACTCTTTCAGATTCATTTTCAATTGACGTATCAACACCCAACCTGCCCATGTGATCTCCACGTCCAATTCCTCCGACAAATGGAGCATCAGTATTAAAGATTGCACCTTGCTCATTATCGGTATTATCATTCATGACCACTGTACCAACGGCAACCGGTAATGATCTAACTGCTCTAATACCATAATTAAAAGATTGTATATCAGCGGCAGTTCCGGGTATTGTGGCAGTAACGCGATCCGAGATCCGAAGAGTCATATTTGGTCGGTCCCAACCACCTCCACGAAGTCCGGTCCCAAACGCCCCTGTAACACTGCCATCAATCAAACCGGGCCATGAGTCGGTCGTTGCATTACCACTAGTGGTTAATTGGCCATTACCGTGCAAACCGGTGAAATTTCTACCTGCATTATTGCCAACGGTAATAGTTCGTTCCCATAAATTACCACTCAATTCCATTACACCCCAATAAGAAGCACCGGATTGTACTCGACTGGTACTGCCTAATGCAAATGATCCAACACGCACAGGTCCTCTAAAGTTATTGTTAAACCCATTTTCGAAGTTTGCATTGGCAGCAGCAGGCGTAGAAACTTCATCAGCCAGGTCTTCATTCGATAAAGCAACTGATCGCGTAATAGATGTGCTACCCCATGCAAACTCATTTGCTACCGGTTCTGCCGGTCCTCTGGCAGCTTTTTCATACTCAATTTCAGTCATAGGACGTAAACCTGCCCAATCCAAAAATGCAGCGCTATCAACCCAACTAACGAAGTTGTTTGCCAAATAAGGAGATGAAGTTGAGTATACACCATCAGAAACAGTTATACCACTTCTGTTTTGGCCACCTGTATAAGCCCTTGCACTGGCTTGTTCTGTTGTAAGGCTATTCAAAAAATCAACATACTGCTGCTGGCTAACCTCATATTTCATTATATAAAAACCTTCCAAACCGGTTGGGTATTGCTCGTTGATGTTGCCGGTTCCACCAATTGTACTATTTCCTGCAGTTGATGCACCCCAAAGGCAATCTTCAGTATCTTCAATACAACCATCCCAGTTCTCAGTAACCTGGAACGGACTTGTGTTAGATGAACCTCCTGCATGAAAACGACCCA
>PXCK01000140.1 GCA_003566635.1 Balneolia bacterium
AGAACAACCGTTTGACGACTGATTCCAAGTAAATCACCAAGTGGTGCCATAATTGGAATAGTTAGTGCAGCCTGTCCACTACCACTTGGCACAACTACGTTAATGAGGGTTTGCACGAAAAGCATCAAGCCTGCAGAGGCGTAATTGTTTAATCCGTCAAGCCCGCTTACAAGAGTAAACAAAATGGTATCGACAATTTGCGCATCGGTAATAATTATCAATATAGCTCTCGATAAGGCAATGATAATTGCGGCAGCCATTACGTCTTTCATACCATCCATAAATGCAAAAGCAGCTTCATCACTACTTAAGCGCCCAAATATCGCGGCTAAAATTGCCAAAGCAGTAAAAAGCCCCGATAGCTCAAGGATGTACCAGTCATACTGAATAACACCGATAACCAAAATTACAAGGGAAGCAAAAAACAAAAATAGTACAATGAGGTGGCGGGGCAAAACTGGCGGTAAAGCTTCAACATCATCGCTGGTTTCACGTTTTTTGTCGATGAAATATACCGGCGACAAGGTTGGGTTTTTGTGGATTTTTGCTCCATATCGGTAAACGACGGCTATACCGGTAAGTGTTATGAAGAGCCACATTATGGTACGAAACTCCACGCCCGAAAAAAGCTGGATTTCTGCCAATCCCTGAGCAATACCTACTGTAAACGGATTAAACATGGCGCCGGCAAAACCAAGGGCGGCGCCCACAAAAGGAATGGCAACACCTGTTATGGAATCGTAGCCCAGTGCAATAGCCATTGTAACGAAGAGCGGGACAAATACAATGGTTTCTTCACTCATGCCAAAGGTTGCACCCATTATGGAAAAGCAAAGCATAAAAAACGGAATGAACAGTGGGCGATAGGAAGGATATGTAACAAAAAGTCGGGCAAGTCTCCGAATTACTACATCAAACGCTCCTGATCGTTGCACAATGGAAAATGCTCCGGCAACAATAAAAATAAAGGTGATGATAGCCATTCCATACGGATCGGTAAAGCCCCGGGCCGGTGCAAGAAGAAGTTCGGTTATTCCGGCGGGTGGGGCATCTGTATACGTAAAAACTTCCGGATTTACGACTTCCCTGCCATCTATTTCAACCCGATCATACTGACCTGCAGGGATAATCCACGTCAGCAAAACAAAGAAACATAATACCCCAAAAACAAGAATGAGTGTGTTAGGTGCTTTAATTTTAAACTTCATAAAAATAAACACATATAGAAATGAATATCTCGGTTTAGATAACCACGGCTAAGTGATTTTGGTCAATATAAGTACTATTAAGTGATTTTGAAGAATATTTAAGGGACATAGTGGACGGTATTTATTCATGAGTCTAACAGAAGATGCTTTCGTTTCTGTACAAGTACAACAAATAATATCCCTATAGATTTTCTGCTCTGACAAAACGTAACACAAGCTACATATAACTATATCAGAAGTATTATTGGGGAGCAACCGTTGAAATTATAGTTAGAAAACCTTGAGAGTTCAGTGCGTATTTTAAAAAACCGGAAGAAGTTTAAAAAAAGGTGTCTAATAAGATTTAACTACTAGACAATGGCGCCCGGTTAAACATTTTGATATTTCTTTTATCTATTGTAATACAATGGTTTATGTATTGCCTGTATTTCTTGCTCTAACCAACTGGGACTATTTAGCTTTTAAGTTCACACCATTACTTTATTTAGAATATGTATAAAATTTTTTGATATATATATATATATATATTAGTAGGTATTAATACGCTTTTAATTTAACTTAATGAAGTATTATCATTATTTAATAGTTTTTATTTTTTCATTTGCTTGTGCATATATCGTAAACAATATGGGCTATAGGATCATTAATTCCAACATAGTTGATGGTACAATGTATATGCCTGAGTTTAGAAATCTGGATGGTGACGAAATAGCACTAATTTTTATAACTTCGCCCTATTGTTACTTTTCTAATTTAGCTGAAATGCCTCAGCTTATAGAAAAGTCTAAAATACGTGCCATGAATATAGCAAATGATTCCCAAGCAAACTTTGCGGCAATTGGTGTCGTCATTGTTTGGGATGTAAATGAAGGTTTTGAGCATATTAGTAATTTCGGGCAATTTGATGAGATAATGATAGGAAGAAACTGGTTCAATATAGGTGCACGAAAATATATATATGCTGATACCACCATTAGTAAAGGATCGGTACCACAACTGTTAATAGTCTCTCGTAAAAATGAAATTAAAATTAAGGAGGACAGAAGTATCTATAAAATTAAAGAACAAAATATAATTGCTAGATACCGTGGTTTCGATGAAATAAAACTATTCGCAATTAATAACTAAATCAACAAATGAAAAAATTATATATATCAATATTACTGTTGTTTACTCTAGCTAGTTGCAATGATAATAGTATGACCGAAGGTTTTACTGAAAAAATAGATTACAACATCAAAGACATTTTGAATGAAACATCTATGGATACAGTGTTTTATCATACAAAGAGTGATAAAATTATTGGTAGAATTCAGAAAATCGGTTACCATGGAAATAATATATATCTCATTGACAGTTCAGCTAATCAGGTCATGGCTTTTACGCAAGAGGGTTATTTTAAAGAGTATGTTGGTCGCACCGGTCGAGGCCCTGGTGAATATCTAAAACCAGTTTCATTTGATATATACGGGGACAATATGGTGTTGGTAGATCAAAACTTATTTCAGGTTTCGCATTACAAATACAATCATAATGTAGAAGAATTTCAATTTCATAAATCCGCAAATCTAGATATTAGCATGTCGGATATATGCGAAGCAAATGGTAATATTTGGGTATATGGGTATAAAGATGGAAATATCATTCATAAACTTAGTAGTGATCTTGAACGTATTAAACTATCTGCTGGTGAACTAACAAAGTATGACCAAGACGTTGTTAGAATAATTGTAAATGAAGGTTTTATTGCTTGCTCTGATGAATATATCTATGCGGGAATAACCCTTGATAACACTTTATATATACATGACGCAAAAGATGGTAAATTAGTTGATAAAATTACGTTTGACAATCTTGTGCCAGTACTAATATCACTAGTTGTGTTAGATGGAAGAGAAGCTATATCACACCAAAGTTTTACAGGTAATGCTTACAATGAAAATGGTAATTTTCATGATATTTTAAGAAACTTAATTGTAGTAAATGATAAAATTATTGCCCAATATAATAGAAGTTATCAAAACTCTGATTCTAAATTAATTAGTTACATTATTGACCTAAATAATCTTACATATAAATCGTTTTATAACTATCCTTTCATCCATGACTTTAAAAATGGTACTTACTTAACCACCATTAACCATGATTCTCTTTCATATATAGTGAACAGAGTTAAATAACTAAAACCATGAAAATAAATATAACTACTATGTTTAAAAATAAAATATATAATTTACTTTTTGCTGTAATAATCGCAGCATG
This sequence comes from Balneolia bacterium, assembly GCA_003566635.1. Lineage (GTDB taxonomy): Bacteria > Bacteroidota > Rhodothermia > Balneolales > Cyclonatronaceae > PXCK01. The sequence goes on from PXCK01000140.1 coordinate 3,471, forward strand.
CTGGAGCATTTTTTGGCTTTAATTTTAATATATCTGAAGCGAATGCCCGAAATTTTTCAACACCGACTTGTGAGAATATGGGATGTGTTTACGATCAAGGGCCAGCCGAGTGTGAAGAAAAGCAAGGTTTTCACTCTTGTAAAGTAATAGATAGTACTTGTTATATGAGCTTATGTAGAGACTCAAACCCAGGCGAGGGATAAATAAAACATTATTTAGATTCGCTTGTTTGACCTTTACATAATGAATGCCTTGGTAAGTATTCTCAAAATATTTGTTTCACTTTGTTTTTTAAGGCATACTTAAAGCTAACTATCTGGAGCAATTAGGGCGAAGGGTAGTTAGCTTTTTAGATACACATTTTGTCAGAAACAATCCTCATACGTCTTACCAAAGATGTCTATCAAATGACGTTGAATTTCCAATAAATTATAAGTCTGTATGTACCATCTTTCCTGCCTGATCATATGGTTTTAGGTACAGTTTTTTGAACAAGCCATTCTCACTAAGTCATGCGCCTTTTCATTTGGTTACTTTTTTTATCTGGTAAATGTAACGCTAAACATATTAACAATATCAGATGTATTACTGTGGTGCACCCGAAAAATTATAGTTTGTAAAGCTTATGAACTCAGTGCGTATTTTGATTGAAAAAAAATTGGAAGGGGGCCACCCAAAAACTTTAAATTAATCAAGTAAGAATTTATATCTATATTCAAATCATACATTTAGCAAAAAAGAAAGATGAGCATACTTGTTAGAAGGGTTTTAGCATGGTTTATTGACTTGGGGATTATTGGCCTGTATGCACTTTTACTATTTGGGTTAACAACTCTTGTTCTGTCAACATCGGATATAATCGTAACCCAAAACCCGATACTCGGTCAGCTCATAGGTTTGATTACTCTTACAATACCGGTTGTTTTATATTTTTATTTAAGTGAGAAAAGCAGTCATTCTGCAACAATTGGTAAGAGTTATGTCGCTTAACCCGAATTATTCACGAAAGTTTATAATTTAAATTTTATACTATTGAAAATATATGATATAGCTAAATACTACACTTACTCAAATTTCGGTGTGGTAAAAATGCTGCAAAATTTCCATGCTAGCTGCGTTAAAGGTGAAAAAGTCATGCTCAGGGTACTTAGGTACCCTTCCGCTGATTTTCCACCTTCGCCTTGCTACCAAGAAAATTTTTTGGTGAATAATCCGGGATAAGGTTATTACACGGGAGGGGAATGCATCAAGCGGTATTCTTTTTAGAAACATCCTGAAATTTTTACCCTGGGAGCTGGCACATATCGGTGTTCATTGGTCGGTTTATTATGCCTCGGCAAATATTGACATTCCAATATGGGTATGGGTTTTTAGCATTGTTCCTCAAATAATGGTTCTGATTTATATTATCACGCTTATTTTTAGTAAAGGAAAATCAACTGTTTATGATATATATTGCGGGACTTATGTTGACATTTATCTCGATCAAAACAATGATAGTTAAATGATGTTATTTGTGCGTGCAGGAGTAATTATTAGTGTTGTGAACATTCAGCCATAGAAGTAAATGATATTTGAACAAACAATCCCAACTGACGTCTAACTTGTTTAAATTAAAAGGGTAGTTTTTTGATTAATTTTTAGTTTATGGGACGATTTACAGGGGAAATATTATTCGCAAAAGTATATCTGCAGGTTGTAATAAGTTTTGCCATCAGCATATTTTTTGTGCAAGATGTGTTATCTCAATCTCAAGAACAAAAGCTTGATGTATCCGGTACCCTACGTCCGGTTTATTCCTGGGTTGAAACCCGAACGAGGGAAGGCGATTTTTCAACCGAGCAAACCATTAACGCAAGGTTTCATTTAACGCTTGGATATCAATTAACTGACCAAATAAGTTTTAGAAGCAGACTAGCTAGCCGGTATTCAAGTTCTACTAACAGCATGAAGTTTGTTATCCGTGATCACACACCGGGTTCAGGTTCTTATGAAGCCGGCGTTACAACCTTCGATATTTTTGAAATTGCTTGGCAGGTACAACCCGGTACGGAGCTACGGTTTGGTCGATTTCAAGGGAGGTTTCCACTTGCCGGGTTTATACCCAAAGGTATGGACAGGTATTATTCTGCAAATTTGAGTATCGGTCATACCGATGGCATTTGGCTGCGCCAGAACATAAATAGCTGGCTTCGCGGAGATTTTATTCTAAGCCACAATGGTAAAAATGGGAGTACGCATGCAGCGCGGCGCCCTTTAACTTTTGATCAACCCGAAAGCAGGGTTGCGGGCTTTATAAACCTGGCACATAGAAATACAAGTGGTACTTGGGTTCAGCGGGAGATAAGCGCATCTTTATATCCCCAAAGTTTTGAACGCGATAATTCGTTGAAGAATCTCTGGGTTATTACCGGTCGAGGAATGGTGAGGCTTCCTTACACCCTTGCAAACGGTGAAATCTGGGTTGGAGCCGAAGCCGGGTTCATGCCAATCGCACCAACACCTGAAAGTGCAGGAGTACCCGTATCGAACTCCTTATTCGAATCATCATCGAGTAGCTGGCAGGCTTCATTGTATTTTAATGATGTATTTGAACGGCACAAGTTCGGTTTTCTATATGGTCAAACTGAACCGGAATGGGTTGTTTCCTCAAGCTTCAGACCAAATAATACAATGGCTGAATTTCGGTATCGGTTTACCTTTTCTTCTGAACTTAACTTCGAGTTTCGGTACCGACTGCGAACCGACCTTTACAAACGAGATAGTAGTGCATTTACTCAACGAGATAACGATGTGTATGCACGAATTACTTGGCGGTTTTAGGAGCCTTTATTTTTCCCCCAGAAAAGCATAAGTAAGCCACCTAATGTTGCGGCTGCACCACCTGTTAAATACCAAACCGCATTGTCTGTTGGAGAACCTGTAAACGTTTCAGAAACTTCAGATGCAAATGAGTCATACTCTCCCCATCCAAAATACAGAAGAATAAGACCGGCTACGATTAACACAATACCAATTATCTTTTTCATTTAAAACCTCACATCTTTAGTTATGATTTGACCTATTAATGAGTAGATTTGCCGACTTTGAAAAGCCCAAGCTTTGCAAAAACACAATTACAACTTATTGTCTTTCAATATATTGGGTGAGAAATGAAATAGCAAATTAACAATAGTCAAAACCCAAGCTGCAACCCAATATTACCCATAAAATCCTGAGATAACTGGGGCCCGTCAAGGTTTTGGTAAACGGGTAACATGGTCTCGAAAATAAGATTAAGACTCTGGAATCGGTTTGAGTTCAAGCTAAGTAATAAACCTACACCAATATCAACACGTTGTCCACCTTGAAAGAGAGGATTACGAGCAGGGTCAACTTCCGGGTCTAATAATGGGTCCCTTCCCGTTATATTTTCCCACAGGTTATATTCAAATCGTAGTATTGGCGAAATGGTATCTGTAAGTAAGTATCGTGAGTATATAGAAGCGCTGTACTCATTCCCTCTTCGATAGTTTCTTGAATTTTCGTAGAAATGAAATCTCCCGCCGGCATTAAATCCATAAATAAAATTATCAGTTCTTAACGCATGATTAATTCCGGCCACTAAATCAACTGTACCTGACCCAAGCTGCATATTGTAACCTTCAAGAAAATCAAATCGCCCGGTTGGAATGGTAAAACCTAATTCAAGATGCGTTAAATGTGCAGAGCTATCAAATAATCGGTAGTAGGTGCCAAGAACGGTATCAGAAAATCCTACAGTATTGTGCGAGTGGTTTTCACCAAAACCGGGAGCGTGGCCATGATCCATAAGGTGAATCATAAAATCTACCATACCCATTAGCATCAATCTATCAGTAACAGCATACATTACCTCAAGCATATTCATTTGCATGAACATCGATCTCGATGCCATCACGTAACCTTGGTCAAAAATTTGAGAAATGGGCACACTGTTTGTACCGGATAAATTACGTTGGCCATAGGTGTTTGTCGATGTAAAACTAATCATCCATTCACCTTTGAAATGTGCATGCTCGCCCATTAATCCGGAGTGGTGATGGTGGTGATGGTCATGATGATTGTGCTCTTCATGGTCGTGATGGTGATGGTGCTCGTGTTGGGAATACGCTTCTCCAACAATAATAAATGATACACTTAGTGTAAGTAGAAAGCGTAGTATTTTCATCTTAAGGTAGCGTTATAATATATACTTCGGTTGTAAGTTCGGATTCAAAGAAAGTCAGATCGCGTGTAGCAGGTCCTTGGATTACCTCGCCTTCTCCGGTGAAAACTGAACCGTGACATGTGCAGGTGAGGTTGCCATTTGAAGATGCCCAACTCGTAGCACAAGCGGCATGAGGGCACTGACTCGAAAATGCGTTAATGTTTTGGCCATCGGTATTAATAACAAGTATTCGCCTGTCGCGGATAAGGAGCCACCCGTTAAGCTGGCTAATAATTTGTCCGGCCTCTGAACCAAGATCAATTTTTATATGATTACCATCAACGGTAAAACCGGGGTCGGTAGAGTTCACGATATTGTCGTCGCTAAATTCACCATCGGCGGGATTCGAGCAGGAATATAAAATTGCACCTGTGCAAGAGGCAGTTAGAATAATACCGGCTTGTTTTAAAAAATCTTTTCTGTCCATGTTTACTTATACGAAAGAGGGTAAGATTTGGATTAATAGATTTATGATAAACTTTTGAAACTATGAGTACAACTATTTTTGGCCGTTTACATCAAATACTTATTATAGAACAGATAGGCTGATGGTTTGAAGCTTTAGTAATAAGAGCGATCTTATTTTAAGTTTATCATGCAAAACTTAAAGGTGTTGTCTTAAACAATTCTCTAAAATGCTAAAAAATGTGTAAAAATGGGTTTCATTCACATAATAATGTATATTAAATAGATTTTGGCTATATAAAGGTTTTCTAATCTTTGCAATCAATAAGCTTTTATCACATTTCTTACCAAACAACAACACAAAGATAACTATCTGATTCTATGCAATATACATTACGCACAGCGATACTGTTATTAATGACAGTTTTCGTAATTAACGGATGCGGAAGTTCAGGTGCTGCAAGCAACGATGATCCATCTGTAAGTGGTACACCTGCGCCAACATCCCCTCAAATGCGGCGCGGAGCTCCTTCCGGTAACGATATTAAACCTTTCAGTGAAGTCATCCAATCATCTGCTGAGACTGATGAAGGACTTTTTACTGTTCATAAACAAGACGAAAAATACTTCTACGAAATTCCTGATTCACTTCTTGGACGTGAAATGCTAATGGTTTCTCGTATTGCACGTACAGCCGATGGTATTGGCTATGGTGGTGAAACTTTAAATAACCAAACGGTGCGTTGGGAAAGACGAAACAACCAAATATTATTAAGAGTTGTTTCTTTTAACAATGTTGCTGCAGATTCACTTCCAATGGCCGAATCGGTTAGAAACTCTAATTTCGAACCGATTTTGATGGCGTTCAACATTGAAGCTCTCAATGAAGATACTACCGGAACAGTCATTGAGGTTACACCTTTGTTTAGTACAGATGTTCCTGCTTTAGGACTTCAGCAAGCCAGAAGAACGGCATTTCAGGTTCGTCGTTTAGACACGTCAAGATCTTTTATTGAAAATATTCGCAGTTTTCCAACAAACGTAGAAGCCAGAAAGCTTTTTACATACGATGCTGTTCGACCTCCGTCTAATTTTACTTCCGGAACTATTTCGTTGGAGATAAACCATAGTATGTATCTTCTGCCGGAAGAACCTATGCAACCTCGAGAGCGGGATATTCGCGTGAATTACTTTGCCATGAATCAAATAGATTATGGCAGAGATGTACATCGAGCAGAAAGAGTAAATAATATTGTTCGTTGGAAGCTAGTTCCTAGTGATGTTGAAGCTTATGAGCGCTGGAGAAGAGGCGAAGGACCACCGGTTGAGCCTGAAGAGCCTATTATTTTTTATATTGATCCTGCCACTCCCGAAAGATATCGTTATTGGCTGGCAAAAGGTGTTGATGACTGGCAAGTAGCATTTGAAGCTGCCGGTTTCAAAAATGCTATTATGGGTAAAATGCCCCCTACACCCGAAGAAGACCCGGATTTTAATATGGAAGATGCGCGTTATTCCATGATTCGTTATTTCGCGTCTCCAATCCAAAATGCCTACGGGCCTCACGTTCGCGACCCTCGTTCCGGTCAGATTATCACCAGTTCTATTGGTTGGTTCCATAACGTAGCAAATCTGCTTCGCAATTGGTTCTTCATCCAAACTGCAGCGGCTAATCCCGATGCCCGTAAAGTTGATATGGATGATGATGTGATGGGTGAGTTAATTCGATTTGTATCTGCTCACGAAGTTGGGCATACTTTAGGTCTGCCTCACAACTTTGGTTCAAGTGCGGCTTACCCGGTAGATTCACTACGTTCACGTACATTTACCGACAACCACGGTACCGCTCCATCTATTATGGATTATGCACGTTTTAACTACATTGCTCAACCGGGTGATGGCGTTCGTAACTTTTATCCGCGTGTTGGAGAATACGATATTTGGTCTATCCAGTGGGGTTACACCTGGTTTGGTGATATGCCGTTAGATGAGCAAAAAGAAATCTTAAACGAGTGGGTTAAAGAACGCGCAGACGACCCTCGCTATTTCTTCGGTACGCAAACTTTTACCCGAATTGACCCTCGTTCTCAAAACGAAGATTTGGGTGATGATGCCATGAAAGCTAGTTACTATGGGCTTAAAAACCTTGAGTACATAACCGGAAATCTGGTTGATTGGGTAGCCAGAGATGGTGATGATTTCTCACATTTATCAGAACTTTATGGTAATATTATTGGTCAATGGGCTCGCTATATGGGGCATGTGGCATCTAATATTGCCGGGGTTTATGAAGACCATAAAACCTTCGATCAGGAAGGCGTGGTTTACACTCCGGTTGACAGAGATACCCAAATCCGCGCCATGGAATTTCTGGATGAATATGCTTTCAGTTCACCAACCTGGGTATTGAATGCTGATATTTTGAACCGTATTAATCAGGCAACATTTGTGGAGACCCTCCGTGGACAGCAAGTTTCGGTTCTCAATAACATTACTGCTCCATCTCGTTTAGCAAGATTAATAGAATGGGAGCGTCGTTGGGACGAAAGAACCTATACAGCTTTCGAACACATGGATAATGTTAGAGCAAGTGTATTTAAAGAAATGCGTTCCAACTCTAATGTAGATGTTCACAGAAGAAACCTACAGAGAGCATACGTTCTGCAGATGGAAAATCTGATGAATATGGATTCTTTTTCTGGTTTTGGTAACACCCCTGTTACTGTAAGCCAGTCGGATATTCGTCCTATAGTGCGCGAGCAGCTTGAAACCCTTAAGACCGAAGTTGCACGAGCTAAAGGCCGTACAAACGACCGCGCAACACGCGTTCACTATAACGACCTGGAAAACAGAATTGACAATATTCTGAATCCTAAATAGGCTTGACGCTTAAAAAATTTAAAACGTCCGATTGGCAGTGCCGGTCGGGCGTTTTTTTTGGCTAAATTACAACTGAAAAACCACTAATCCCATAATTCATGTCTCCAATACCTTGGAGGTCTTTCATCCATTACTTCTATCGTAATAAAATCGGTAAACGATCTTCCATGCCTGTCGGTACTTGTTACTTTTATGGAGTAAACACCATTGTCTAATCTTGGTAGTTCTGCTTTCCATAGGTGCATATTACGATCGGCTATAGAACCTTGTGGCTGTGGTGGAGCAGGTTCTCGAACTGTACCTCGGAAAAGTTCGTAACCTTGAGCCCTCTCATCCCCCAAATGGCTTTGCAATGCTCTTCGGCTTACTGATAATTGGCGTGCAGCTGCAAAAGGGTCTGCCCAATCGGCTCCTATTTTCATTCCTTCACCATCACCTTGCTGCGTACGCTCAAATTCCAACATCCGTCCATCCGGCAGTTCTGCTATAACAGTTGTCTCTGCAGAGCCTGCCCAAACATTCGCAGTTAGCCAAACGCCCTCTTCGAAATCTTCTGGAGTTAATAGTTTAGTATCGGGTAAATCATTGATTGAAAAAGGTGGAATCGGGTTTCTTTCGTTTCTGTTTTCTTGGCGCCACTCCATAATTGCGTTAAACCAGTTTCCAAAACCGGGAGTGTTAACACCAATCCATTGGCCTCTATCGCGGCTAAGGTTTGCACCAACATAGGTTTCAATATAGTTTGTGCCGTAAAAATCTAAATGTAAATATCCCATTGGGGCGCCAAGTCTTTGAAGAGCCATTGGTACTCCATCAACATTAAAATCCCCTCTAAACCAAGCTCCTGAAGCAGCTCCTGCTACAATATGACGAAACGGGAGTGGCCCAATACCAGTATTTTCGGTCCATCCATCAAAAATTTGTCCGGGTGAATGATTCTCAATGGTATGGGTATGACCCGATAAAGAAAGAGCTTCTCTCCCTTCAACAAACCCGTGAATTCGATAAAGTTCATCTGTTTGGTGTTGTCCACTACCGGCATCAACAAATGAAACAAATGGAATGTGTGTAAGAAAAACTATCAGCTTATCTTCGTTTGTATGATTAATTAACCCTTCAAGCCATGTGAACTGTTCATCAGAAAGGCGGCCATTATAATTTGGGCGCCGATCTTCTGTACAATTTAAACGACCACGTTGAACATCTTCCTCTCCACATGGATAGTAAACCGTATCCAGTGCAATAAAGAGTACATCACCTTTTTCAAATGCATAATAATGTGGTCCCCAAATATTTCTCCAACTATCGGCCTTATCTGCATTAACACGAGCATCAAAATCAATGTCATGATTACCAATTACCAGCCACTGTGGAACATTTGTAACACTAGCAACAGATAGAAGTCTATCCAGTAAACCTAGATCATCACCTACCACATCACCCAAATGAATCATGCAATCGCCTTCTTCGAGACCGGATTTTACAACCTCCGCAATTACACCATCACGTAACCACCCAAGTTGTTCGTTGGAATAGGTTTGGGGGTCTGCTAATGCTGCACAAGTAAAAGAAGAATCGGCTGCTCCTTCACGAATTATCGGGAAGTTAACAGTGGTTGGTGGAAGGCCTGTGTCGGGTAACCCACCAAAACGGAGGTCATATCCTGTTCCACCTTGCTTGTAAACATAAAAGAACTGAGGTACCAAACGTTCATCAGTAGGTACACGCCAACCAGAAGGTTGAACGATTGTAAGGTTCATATCCGGGCGAACTTCAATTTCGTAATAACCCTCGGAATTTGTTTTAACCCAGTGTAAACCGTTTGATACGAGAACACCTGCAACACCCACCTCACCAGTATCAAAAATTCCATTTTTATTTAAATCTTCAAATACAAAGCCTGTAATTATAGCGCCTGCTTCATTGGTATAATTTACTTCAGGTTTTGCGACCCAACTTTGTGCCTTTACATCAACAAGGATGAGGCAAACTACAAAAATTAAACAACAAAAAGTTTTCATTAAAAAAATTAATTAAAAAGTGAATAATTAAGGTAATAGTACCTTTTTTCCAGCTTTTTTATGTAAAGAATGGATTAAGATTTTATGGATATGATATTAATTTTTAGTTGCTCTAAAGACTAATCGGTATCAATAAATTAATTTGTCGAATTACACCTAAACTTCCCGAATATGATGTTTCTTATCCACCTCTCTGATTGCCAGGTTGCAGAGAAAACCAATTAGCAGTAAACCGGCCATGATGTACATGGTAAGAGAATAGGCTTCAGCGGCGGGTATACCGGCATCTACCTGAGCCTGACGGATGTAGTTAATTAGTACCGGGCCAAGAACACCGGCAGTTGACCAGGCCGTGAGCAGTCGGCCATGTATGGCACCAACCTGAAACGTGCCAAATAAATCGCGAAGGTAAGCCGGAATGGTTGCGAAGCCACCTCCGTACATGGTCATGATGAGGGAGAAGGCCGCGATAAACCAAAACGCGGTTTCGAATGTTCCAAGCGATGGAATGAGAGCGTATAAAATCAACCCTAGTCCAAAGTAGATTCCATAAACAACCTGCCGCCCGATTTTGTCGGACAAGGACGACCAGAAAAACCTTCCAATTAAATTGAAAAAGCTTAGAAGTGCCACAAATAGGGCGGCATCTTGTACTGTTATAGACGCCGAAAACATTTCCTGAATCATAGGTGAAGCCTGACCCAAAACACCGATTCCGGCAGTTACATTTACACAGAGCATCACCCATAAAAGCCAAAATTGTTTGGTTTTTAGGGCAGTATCGGCATCAACATGGTTGTTGGTAATCATCTTGCCTGCATTGTTTGCAGGAGAGAACCCCTCCGGTTTCCAACCTTTAGGTGGAATGCGGACTAAAAACACGCCTATCATCATCAGGCAAAAATAGATAGAGCCCATCACGAGCATGGTTTCCCACACACCGGCAGAAACATCAGAACTGAATCGGTCGAGCAGGTTTACTGCAAGGGGAGAGCCAATCATGGCTCCGCCACCAAATCCCATAATCGCCATTCCGGTTGCCATGCCCGGCCTGTCAGGAAACCATTTTATTAGGGTTGATACGGGCGAAATGTAACCGATTCCCAAACCGATACCGCCAAAAACGCCGTAACCCAGATATACCAGCCAAATATTATGAAGGTAAACGCCAAGGGCCGAAACGAAAAAACCTCCACTAAAGCAAAGGGCAGATACAAACATGGCTTTACGTGGCCCCTCACGTTCCAGCCATTTGCCAAACAATGCTGCCGATAAGCCCAGGAAAACGATTGCAATGGAAAAAATCCAGCCGACGGTTGTCAGGCGCCAATCGGCTGCAGCTGACTCGGTTATTCCGATAATGCGTGTTAGCGGGAGGTTGAAAACGCTGAGGGCATAAACCTGACCAATGGCAAGATGTATGGCAAGGGCAGCCGGAGGAATAAGCCAACGGCTATGGCCGGGTTTAGCAATCGAATGTTTTCTATCGAGGAAGTTCAGCACAGGTTAAGTCGTTTAACAAATCATTGGAGTTATAAAGCACTTAATATACAGGCACGCGGGAATTTTTCAAGATTTTCTTTGCAGATTCTACCATGGCAGTATTGGGTTCGGGTATTTTTGCAAGTTTGTTCTCCAAACCCAGTTCTGCCCATTTGTAATCGGCCATTTTATGATATGGTAGGATTTCAACCCGCTCCACGTTCGTTAAAGTGCTGATAAAAGACCCTAATTCATCAAGTGCTTTCTGATTGTCGGTATAACCCGGAACAAGTACGTGGCGTATCCAAACAGGTATATTTTTGTCGGATAATCTGCGGGCGAAATCCAAAGTTGGTTGTAGTTTCACGCCTGTCAATTCTTTGTAATTCTCAGGGCGGATATGCTTGATATCAAGTAAAACTAAATCGGTATATGATAGGAGTTCATCGTCGGCTCGGTGATCGGGAAAACCCGATGTATCTAATGCGGTGTGGAGTCCCATCAATTTGCAGCCTTCAAAAATTGCTTTAACAAACTCCGGCTGACTAAGAGGTTCGCCACCTGATAGGGTAACACCGCCACCTGTTTTTATAAGGTAGTCTCTGTTTTTAGCAATTTCACGAAGCTCGGTATAAGCATCGGTTTTGAAACCGCATTTGAATGGTCTGGCATCCGGATTGTGGCAATATAAACAGTTTAGAGGACATCCCTGCAAAAATAATACCCTGCGAACGCCCGGCCCGTCAAGTGTTCCGGCCGATTCCCTGGAGTGGATATATCCTGTTACATTTTTCATGGTGAAACTAAAAGTGGCACGTGTGTGCCACCTTCTTAAAAGTTAGTTATGCTCGTGGAATGTTCTGGAAATTACATCCTCTTGCTGCTCTTTGGTAAGTTTGTTGAAGTTTACCGCATAGCCGGAAACCCTTACTGTAAGTTGAGGATATTTTTCAGGATGCTGCATAGCATCAACCAATGTTTCTCGGTCGAAAACATTTACGTTGACATGGTGTCCGCCATGAGCGAAATACGCATCAATCATTCCTGATAGATTTGATTTACGATCGGTTTCTGTACGACCTAAAGCTTTTGGAACGATGGAAAAGGTATAGGAAATACCATCCTGAGCATATTCATAAGGCAGTTTTGCTACTGAAAGCATTGATGCCGCAGCACCGTTTTTGTCACGACCGTGCATGGGGTTGGCTCCGGGCGCAAAAGGTTCACCAAACTTACGACCATCGGGTGTACTTCCTGTTTTCTTCCCGTAAACAACATTCGATGTAATGGTTAGTACAGATTGGGTTGGAACCGCATTTCGGTAGGTAGGCTGCTTTTTAAGCTTAGCCATAAATGTTTTGACCAATGTGCGCGCTATTTCATCTACACGCTCGTCGTCGTTACCAAAAGTTGGGAAATCGCCTTTAATTTCATAATCAACGGCAAGTCCTCTTTCGTCGCGAATAATTTTGACATCAGCGAATTTAATGGCACTTAGGGAATCTGCAACTACCGATAATCCTGCTATACCACATGCCATTGTGCGAAGTACATCTCTGTCATGCAAGGCCATTTCAACACGTTCGTAGTAATATTTGTCGTGCATGTAATGGATGATGTTAAGGGAGTTCATATAAACCCCGGCAAGCCAATCCATCATGGAATCGAACTTAGTCATAACCTCATCAAACTTTAGGGTGTCACCTAAAATTGGCGCCATTTCGGGAGCAACTTGCTCGCCGGAAATTTCATCTTTACCACCATTAATGGCGTAGAGTAAAGTTTTTGCTAGATTAGCGCGCGCACCAAAAAACTGCATCTGCTTACCAATTTTCATAGCCGATACACAACATGCTATAGCATAGTCATCACCCCAATAAGATCGCATCAAATCATCATTTTCATATTGTAAAGAGGATGTTCTGATGGAAGTTTCCACGCAAAAATCTTTAAACCCCTTGGGTAGTTGTTCGGACCATAGCACGGTGAGGTTTGGCTCAGGAGCCGGACCTAAATTGTGTAGCGTTTGCAATAAGCGGAAAGACGTTTTAGAAACAAGTGTGCGTCCATCGGTACCCATGCCACCTATAACTTCAGTAACCCAGGTCGGATCACCTGAGAAAAGTGCGTCATAATCAGGTGTACGCATGAAGCGAACCATGCGTAATTTCATAACAAAATGATCAATAATTTCCTGAGCTTGAGATTCGGTTATCTTTCCTTCTGCTAAATCACGCTCGAAATAAATATCAAGGAAAGTAGATACTCGCCCGAGTGACATTGCAGCACCATTTTGCTCTTTAACAGCAGCGAGATAACCGAAATACAACCATTGAACGGCTTCCATACTGTTTTCTGCAGGGTTGCTGATATCGTAGCCATATGAAGCAGCCATGTCTTTAAGTTCGCCCAATGACTTAATTTGCTCGCTTATTTCCTCTCTAAGGCGAATTACTTCTTCATCAAGAGCATTAACCTCAAGCGATAGGAGTTGTTCCTTTTTGTCTTCAATCAGGCGGTCGATACCATAGAGAGCTACCCTGCGATAATCTCCAATGATTCGGCCACGGGCGTAAGCATCGGGTAAGCCGGTAACAATACCTGAAGAACGTGCTTTTTTAATCTCAGTAGTGTAGGCATCGAAAACACCGTCGTTATGGGTTTTGCGAAGTGCGTCAAAAGCTTTTTGAGTTTTATCGGAAAAAGTGAAGCCGTTGCTTTCTAACGCATTTTTGGCCACTCGTACACCACCAAAAGGCATAAGCGCTCTTTTTAGAGGCTTTTCGGTTTGAAGGCCCACAATTAACTCAAGGTCTTTGTCGATATAACCCGGTTTGTGAGTTGTAATACCTGACACGAGTTCGGTATCGGAATCAAGTATGCCCTTTTTTTGTTCTTGAGCCATTAAGTTTAAAACCTGATACCACAAAAGTTTGGTTCGATCGGTTGCGCCTTCCAGAAAAGTTGAATCGCCTGTGTAAGGAGTGTAATTTTTTTGAATGAAATCACGAACTTCAATTTCTTTATCCCATATTCCATTTTTAAAGGACCTGTAAAAAGATGGTTGAGATGACTCGAGGAAATCTAATGTTTGTTTAGTGTCGATAAAATGCTTCATTTTTTTATAGTTTGTTCAGTAAAAACACATAATCTAATATGAATATTATAATTTAAGCATAAATATTGACATTTGGAAGAAAAACCGGCTTGAAATCGGTCAATAGATAATTTGAGAAAGGATTTAGGAAAAGCGCTTACAGGGTGTGTGCGAGAAAATTCTTATATAAAATCTTCAAAAAAATACTAACTAAAGGCGAAAAAATTGGGAGTAGGTAGTAACCACAACCTTACCCCTTAACCACTGCCAGCGGTTGCAGGGTTACTACAATATCCACCAAATCTTTTTGGGATGCCATTACTTTTTCGATGTTTTTGTAGGATGACGGGGCTTCGTCAAGATCACGGCGGCCACGGATGGCATGGAGGATACCGCGATTGTCGAGGGCTTGTTTTTCTTTTTCGAGATCGAGTTTTTTGCGGGCGGCATTACGACTCATGACGCGCCCGGCACCGTGTGAACAGGATTCAAACGACAGGGGATTCCCAAGTCCTTTTACGATATAGGATGAACTTCCCTGCGAACCGGGAATCATACCCCATTCACCTTTCCTTGCACGTGTCGCGCCTTTTCGGTGTACCAAAACCTCCTTCTCGAAATGTGTTTCAGTATCCGCAAAATTATGGGGCTTGTTGATGAACCCATCGAATTCCACATCTCCCATAATATCTGCAATCGCGATTTTGACGCGCTCCATCATCAGTTTTCTGTTTGCAAGTGCAAACCCGATACAATAGTGCATCTCGGCAAGATAGGCGTGATAGAGATCGTCATCATCTCTGAAAAAAGAAAGATCTTTGGGTACGTTTTCTCCGCTTTTCTGAGTTTGATCAATGGCGAGTTTGTGATAGTGGTCGGCCACCTGCAAACCGATATTTCTGGATCCTGAATGAATCATAATCCACACAAATCCATCGCTGCCCATTTGTAATTCAATGAAGTGATTTCCGCCACCAAGCGTACCAACCTGACGCAGAGCCTTTTCATATTCGCGCTTAGTGATAGTCAGTAAAGCATCATTTTTCGTCGGCCATTCGGGCATGGCTTCTTCCGGTTGGTTTTCGGCATGATGATTAAATCCCGTTGGCACAAGTTTTCTAATGACTTCCACTATCCTTTTGAGCTCTGCCTTATCTAGTCGGCGCAAATTGGTGCGCAGGGAACACATACCGCAACCGATATCCACACCAACCGCATTTGGTACCACGGCACTATCAGCAGCAAGAACTCCGCCTATGGGCATACCAAAACCAAGATGGGCATCCGGCATTATGGCGATGTGATGATACGCAAAAGGGAGATTAGCCAAATCTAGCGCTTGCAACAAAGCCCCGTCTTCGAGGTCATCTAACCATAAATAAACAGGAAGTTTTTCGGTGTCGATAATATCTTTCATTGTTACTACGTAGAAGGTGATTAACTTTAATTTTTAAAAAGATTAGTTTATAACCTAAGCATAATTTACTTTTTACTGAAATCAGTTCGAAGTATGTTAAGGCGTTAACTCGGATTATTCAGCTATATGATAGGTTAATAATGCGGGATAAAGATTTCTACACATCATACATTGATAATGGAAAAAAACAAAAAAAACAATTTCCCTGTTTTTGGTCTTGACGCTTATTCTCCGGAACAAATAGTTCAAAAGGTGAGAGAAGTAGGTGTGAAAAAGGTCAGGTTGCCTTCCTACAAAACTTTTCTTCTTGGCACATTGGGTGGGGCTTACGTATCACTTGGTGCACTCTATCAGGTAGTAGTAATGGCTAACCCGGATATAAGCCCATCAATGTCAGCAATTATTGGTCCCTTGTTTTATGGGATGGGTTACATAATTGGTTTTATAACCGGAGCAGAAATATTTACATCGAATAATCTAACTGTGATGAGCTATGCTTCCGGTGCTGTTCGATTGTGGGAAATCGTACGGAATTGGACTATAGTACTGCTCTCTAATTTTTTTGGGTCAATGGTTATAGTAGCAATGTTTTTTTATTCCGGTATGATACATATGTTCGATAGTTTATTGGCAGATAAAATGCTCAATGTGAGTTCTTTTAAAATGCACTATACCGCCTTTCAAATGTTTATTTTAGGGGTATTTGGTAATTTAATGATTGCATCTGGGATATGGCTATCTATGGCCGGAAGAACAGTAACTGATAAATATCTCGCATTACTTTTACCGCTTTCAGCGGTTCCAGCTATTGGGTTTCAGCATGCAACCGGTAATTTTTTCCATTTCTTTCTTTCGTTCTTAATGCTTACACACTACCCTGATGTAGTTGTGCCGATAGAAATTACCTTGCCTCGCGTTCTTTTAAGCTTATCTATGGTTTCTTTAGGCAATATTGTAGGTGGCGGTGTTTTAATAGCGTTTACCTATTATTTTATTTTTATGCGAGAAGATAAGCCGAAATAAAAAAGGCAGCTTGATTAACCCGAGTTATTCACCAATGCATAAGATTTAAAACTCATGCTTTGGTGAATAACTCGGGTTTAGAGCTGTCCCTTTCTCTGCGTTTGGCAAGTCAGATTATATCAAACTTTTTCAAACCAACTTCTGTATATCCACTTCTCAATTTCTACAAGAAAGAATACCACCAATCCCGAACCGATAATGTATGTCCATTCGGTTAAGCCTAATGGAACAGTGTAGAACATTACATTCATAAACGGCGCGTAGGTAAACAATACCTGCAGAACCAAAAGTACACCGATTGCGATGAATACGTATTTATTCGCAAAGAAGCGTTTGGTGAACGTGCTCTCGTAAAACTTGGTGCAGTTTAACAGATAGAATACCTGTCCTGCAACAACGGTGTTCACAGCAATTGTGCGGATATGATCCATATCCAAATTATCGAAAATAATATGGCTGAACAGGAATGTAAACCAGCCAATGATTAAAGAGACAAATAGTATGCGCCAGATGAAATATCCGCCAAGAGTAGGTTCGTCCGTCTTGCGTGGCGGGAACTGCATCACCCGCTTCTCCATAGGCTCAAACGCCAATGCCAGAGCCAGTGTTACCGCTGTTACCATATTCACCCACAGAATTTGTGCCGGTGAAATTGGCATAGTGGTTCCCAATACAATGGCTGCTACAAGTACAATAGCCTGAGCACCGTTTGTAGGCAATGCAAATAGAATGGTTTTTCTAAAGTTGTCGTAAACCGTACGACCTTCTTCTACAGCATTTGTGATAGTGGCAAAATTATCATCCGCTAATACCATTTCGGCTGCTTCTTTAGTTACTTCTGTGCCTTTTATACCCATTGCAACGCCAATATCTGCACGCTTAAGTGCGGGTGCATCATTTACGCCATCACCGGTCATTGCACAGAGTACATCTTTCTCTTGTAATGCTTTTACAAGACGCAATTTATGCTCAGGACTGGTGCGCGCGAACACATTGTACTTCATCACTACATCAGGAAGCTCTTCGTCGCTTAGCTTCTCAAGTTCTGCGCCCGTTATGGTTCCTTCACCATTATCAATTCCCAGGTCTTTGGCAATAGCCTCGGCAGTTACAGCATGGTCACCGGTAATCATAATCACCCTAATTCCGGCGCTTTTACACTCTTTGATGGCTTCGTAAGCTTCATCCCGTGGCGGGTCAATAATTCCGGTAAGCCCAAGGAAAACCAATTCTTCCTCTAAATCGGGATGGTTAACCTCCTTTGTATCATTGCTCTCCTCACGGTAAGCAACACCAAGCACTCTCTGTCCACGACGCGCAATCGTATCCTGCTGCTCTTTCCAGTAAGAATGATCTATACCGGATATACCTTCGGCAGAAAACTGCTTATCGCACATTTCGAGAAGCTTCTCGGGCGCGCCCTTTACAAATACATAGGTTTTGCCTTCAACCTTGTTTAAGGTTGCCATGTATTTATGCTCAGACTCGAACGGAATGTCATCCAATCTTTCCGGCTTGAATGCTTCAAGTCCGCCTTTTAAAGCCAAAGTGACCAATGCTCCTTCTGTTGGGGTTCCATTGAGTTTCCACTCTCCATCTTTCTCTTCAACATTAGCGTCATTACATGCGCGCACGGCTTTAAGAAGTTGAGATAACCCGGGCTCGGTTGATATGTCAGATATAGCTTTCTCGTTTTTGAGTATATCACCCTTTGGCTGGTAACCGGAACCTTCAACCTCAAACACTCCGTCGGCAGTTACTACAGAGCGAACAGTCATTTCATTCCGTGTGAGCGTGCCAGTCTTATCCGAGCAGATTACACTTACAGAACCAAGGGTTTCTACCGAGGGTAGTCTTCTTATAATAGCATTTCGATTCGCCATTCGCTGCACACCAACAGCAAGGGTAATGGTTATAATCGCAGGTAAACCCTCCGGAATAGAAGCTACGACCACACCAATGGTTGCCAAGAACAGATCCATGGTGGTATAGTCACGGAAGAAATACCCGAACAAGAAGAAGCTCATTGCAAACGCTAAAACAAAGACCGATAAGCGAATAGCAAACGCATCAATCTTCTTTAATAATGGTGTGCTAAATGCCTTCTCTTCTGACATCATCTCTGTAATCTTTCCAAGCTCGGTTTTCAAACCCGTTGCTGTGACAACACCTGTGGCAGTTCCATAAGTAACCATTGTGCCGGAAAATGCCATTGATTTCTGATCGCCTATAATAGCTCCCTCTGAAACCGGCTCATTAGATTTCTTAACGTCTTTAGACTCACCGGTTAAAGGTGACTCTTCCACCCTAAAACTTTTTGACTCAAGAATTCTAATATCCGCCGGTACTTTATCACCGGATTTTAGACGAACAATATCACCTGGAACCAACTCTTCAGCTTTTACTTTTTGCTGCTTACCCTCACGTACTACTTGTGCATAGGAGGAAAGCATTTTTTTGATTCCTTCCAGCGCCTTCTCGGCTTTTCCTTCCTGTATAAAGCCGATTACAGCATTGGCAAGTACCACAGCCAAAATTACGATGGTATCAATCCAATGATCCATTAATGCCGTAATCACAGCTGCGATAATCAGAATGTATATCAGAACATTATGAAAATGAGCAAGAAACTTGATAATGGGGTGTTTTCCCTTTTTTTCGGGAAGCTCATTTTTGCCGTATTCACTACGCCTTTTTTCTACCTCATTTTGGCTAAGCCCCTCGCTTGGAGAGCTAACAATTTTATCAAGAACTGCTTTAACATCCAGGTTGTGCCAGTTGGTTTTCATTATCCTAATAATTTTGGTTGTAAGGGTTTAATATTTTCTTAAGCATACACCAAGTTGGATTACAATCCATTTAATTTTTGCCTTTAAGCTGTAAGAAGTTCCCTCAAAAAGATTCTCAGTTTAGTTGCAAAAAATGGCTGAAAAACTTGTTATTGAAAACTTCGTCAAGCTTTAAATCCGATTTATTTTAATACTTTTTCTCTCTATACCAAAAAAAGATATAGAATCTTATTCATTGACCTTTTTTACGGATGTAACGCTAGCTTAACCAAATGTGATTGTTGTACAATAGATGTTGCTTATCCCCCAGCCTTTAATGCATTTACATGCAATACTTTCTGTTAGCGCATTTATCACTGAGATGAAATGTAAACG
>PXCK01000098.1 GCA_003566635.1 Balneolia bacterium
ACAGGGTTCGCGCTTAGCTATGGCTTTACAAATTGATTGTGCTTCTTTTCGTATCCAATAGTAGTTTCAGGTCCGTGACCACTTAAAACCCGAGTTTCATCCGGTAATGTGTAGAATTTGTTTTTAATAACATTTTCAAGCACAGAAAAATTACCTTTATATAAATCGGTGCGCCCTATACTTTCCCGAAACAATACATCACCGGCTATAATTACTGCATCATCTTTAAAATAAAAAGAAACATGGTCGGGAGAATGACCGGGCGTGTAAATTGCTTTGAAATTGAAGTTTCCTAAGCTCATCTCCCCTGATGCGGGATAATTTTTAGGGGTAAAATCGAAGGGTTGGGCGTTAAACCCGTATGTTGAAGCTTGTACAAAAAAGTTCTCCCATAAGTTTAAATCTTCATGTGATAAATAAACCGGGATATCGAATCGGCCTAATATAGGTTGAAGTCCTAAAATATGGTCAACATGGGCATGAGTGAGAAGACAAGCTTTTAATTCAAGGTTTTTATCCTCCAGAAAGTCTAACAGCAGGTTAATTTCTGAAGCGCCGTAGAATCCCGCATCGAATAAAATGGCTTCCCCATTTTTGTAAGCAAGCCAGGTATTTTGTTGGAATGGATTTACCGTAAAACAGTGGAATGATGTCATTATATTTGGTTATTGTACTAATTGAAAGAAAACTTAAAATACCCCCTTTATGTGTACTGTTTCAATACTGCCAACAGAAAACGGCTATCTTATTGGCGGCAACAGAGATGAGCTAAAAACCCGACCAAAAGCAAGACCTCCATCTGTATCCATTACGAAAGGTATTAGGTATATAAGTCCGACTGATACTCAAGCGGGTGGAACATGGATAGCTGTAAATGAAAAAGGTCTGGCAGCTTGTCTCTTGAACCGTTACACTGATAACTTTGAACAGGATTTTGGAAATATTGAACCCATATCACGAGGTACAATAATACCAACCGTTATTTCGGCCAAAACAATTAGAGAAGCATTAGATTTGTTTAAATCAAAAATAGAACCGGATTCATTTCGTCCATTTACACTTCTCCTCTTTAATCAAGAATCTGAATTGATTGCCCACCGGATTGATTGGAATGGTAAAGAATTAAAGATTAAGAAGGATATTTCTACACCCACAATTTTTGTATCAAGTGGAAAGATGCAATCTGAAGTCGCAAAAGTTAGAACTGAAATATTTAAACATTATTTAAAATCCAATGATTATGGACTTGAATTGGTAAAGTTATTTCATACTCATAAAATACCGGATAATGGTGCGTTTTCTGTTGCGATGATGCAGGAAATGGTTCAGACTGTATCATGCACAATTATTCAAGTCGGTGAAAATATATCAATGGATTATACTGATGGACTTCCATCAGAAGATTCCGAATGGAGTACGCATAAACTTTAAGCAAGAACAAGTATCCATTTATGAAGAAAGCCTATGTTTATATTGAAACTAATTGAAAAGAATAATCCTGAATGGATTAATTTATACACAGGCTTGTCGTTTGGATCTTAACTATAAAATCACAATACACATCAAAACCAACCACTTCGTCATCCCTGAAATGCATTCGGCGAAGCAAATGCGTTATCCGGGATCTTCCAGTTGCGAAATGGGGAAGTCGTTTTCAGGGCTGTTTTTTTATGAAAAACTATAGAATCGGCTTCAAAATGGTCTTGGATCAGAACTGGAAGATCCTCACCGGTAAACCGGGACTTGTGCGCATAAAATGATTGCTACGCTTATCATTTTTACGGGATGACCTTTCTTTGTTGTTTGTTGGTTTATTTTTTTTGGATACCTACCGTTTTTTAATACAAAACCCCCAAATGCCGTAGGCGTGACCAATATCATAACCCCACAATTCATTGTGGGAAAAATAGGCTTGCAACAAACTCATAACAATTCTACGACTTTTGTAACCTTAAAACCTTTCGCAACATCTCCCCCGAATTGGCTGTGCCAATTCGTACCCTCTTCAAAGAGGGATGTTTACGTTCATAAATTGAAATTACTTAATACACCATAATTCGGATATAGCTAGCCATGGGTTTTTAACTCGTGGTTAGCAGAAGAGCCACCGCAAAACCCCAAATGTCGTAGGCATGCCGGATCCCGGCTTGCCGGTAAACCGGGACTTGCGCGCAAGTCCGCTTGCTACGCTTAGCGGTCTTGCGGGATGAGATTTCATTTAGTAAAAATAAAAAAGGCATTAGTGAATAACACTAATGCCTTTGGAAACAGAGAATAAAAACGGATACCTATTTTCTGCCGTATTTTTTGTTGAATTTATCAACACGACCGGCAGTTGTAATCATTTTTTGACTGTCGTTGTAGAATGGGTGATTTTTTGAATCAACCTCAGTACGGTAAACACCGTCTTTAGTTTTCATGGTAGAACGTGTTTTAACTTCGCTACCATCACTCATTACTACTGTAATTTCGTTGTATTCTGGATGAATGCCTTTTTTCATTTTTAAAAACCGGTTTTTTAAAATTTTCTAGAATATCAAATATAATTAACTTTTACAGGATAATCAATATCAGAAATGTATAAATGCATGTAATGGTTAAATAAAAAAGACCCACACTGTCACATGTGAGCCTTAGTTGTTTGCTTATGAAAAAATTTTATACGTCGTCTACTTACTTAATCAAAGTCATAGTTCGGGTGAGTACTTTGTTACCGGCTTGAAGCCTGTATATGTACACTCCGCTCGATAGCCTGCTGGCATCGAAATTAAGCGTGTGGTAACCTGCAGTTTGCGTACCGTTGAATAAGGTTGCTACACGTTGACCTAATACATTGTACACATCCAAACGAACCTCTGCGGTTTCCGGGAGACCATACTGAATTGTAGTACTAGGGTTAAACGGATTCGGGTAGTTTTGGGATAGAGTTACCTCCTCAGGCAGTTCTGGAAATTCATAAAGCTCAGGATTATTAGTAATCACAAAGCGAGAACCTTGTACTCCATCAGCAAGTAGACTCTCTCTATTAATGTAATCAAAAGGATTTATAGGCTCAGAAAGTAAATTGGCTGAACCCGAAATCTCAAACGTGTAGTCTAAGTTTTGATTTATTTCATTTATAAATCCAATTTCAGTGTCAACAAGATACAATGGATTACCCATTTGAGACTCAAAGTTAGTTACTCTTAATGTATACTCACCACCTCTAGTTGCCTTAATAACTAATGGAATATCATAGTTGGGTAAATTATTCGGGAGATGTGCAATATCATATAAATCTCCATCCTTTTTTTCTAAAGCAACATATACAAAGTCCGTTGATAATGGGTGTAGTTGATAAGCATCACCCTGTGTTCGATTATCTAAGTCTCCATAAGAATCGAAAGTTAGCCAAGTAGAATTTCTCATATCATTTCCGCTTATTTCAAAACGAATACGGTCGATAGGTTTAAGATCAAATAAAAACTCTGTGTCTAAATTTGTTGATTTGAAATCATTCGTAATATCAATATCAACTGAACCACCAATATTCTGCACAAAAAATGACTGAAAAGGTGCAATCAAACCTTCTTCTAAGTCTCCGGTATCACTGCTTACATTAAATGTCTTCCAGGATCCAGAATTGAATACATTTTCGTTTGTATTTCCTGAATCATCAGGAGTCCATACATAAACTGTTGGCGTAATACCGGGTGCATCTGCACTATTCACAACCTCTTCAAAATCAATAGAAGTAAAAAATGGATTACCAAGTAATGACCAATTTTCAGTTCCTGGATTGGTGTTAGTGGTATAAGATAAAACACTTGCAGGCGTTTCAAAACCCTCTACCACCAAAGTTTTATTACCATTTGGTATTCCATCGTAGTTGTCATCGGCCCAAACATATACCAAAAGTCCCTGCCCGGGTGATAACATATCATCGAGGTCTGTAACTGCTTGCCAACTACCTCTGTCATTTCCGTCCACATTCCCCCATCGGTAGATATGTCTTTCAAAACAAATTGGAGATGGACAATCTGCACCTAAAGCAGCTTGCGTCCATATATGAGGCTTAAGAAAATCTTTGATTGAAATCTGAACTGGGGGGGACAAATACCTCCAACCCTCACCGGCTTTGGTAGGGTTACCAACACCATCTTCAAAACCTTCTAAAGTTCGTTCAGCCCGCACTATTGCTGGAACAGTAGAAAGAGGAAAATCTTCAAGTTGATTGTTAAACAAAGCTCCACTATCAACTAGTATTCTACCAGAATTGTCAAGCAATCTTCCCTTTAAAGTCATGGCCGTACCAGATGTAACGGTAATATCTTCTTCTATAAAAATACGGCTATTAAACTCTCCGAAAGCAATTTGTGTACCCTCATCTGTGTCAATATCGTCATAGCTGTATCTGATGATTACAATTCCATTACCCCCAAACCCACCACGAACCAAAGGAGTCGTAGCAGACGCAGTTGCACCGGCACCGCCACTTCCTGTATTTGGAACAGCATCACCACCATTACCAACAATATCAGGAGCAGACCCACCTACGCCTGATCCACCAACTCCACCGTTTCCGGTTCCGATACGAGCACCGCCACCGCCGCCCGCTGCATAGAATAGAGTTGTTCCTGTAATATCAGATGAGATACCTTCACCTCCGGCGCCACCATCATTACCGGCACCATCACCACCGGTAGTACCAAAGCCGCCACCACCGCCACCAGCTGCTTCTGTAACAGCAAAGCCTGAGCCATCCCCTCCATTATTACCGGCTGTACCAGTTCCACCTGTTCCGTCAAAGCTACCACCACCACCTGATGCACCATTCGCACCATCAAATACACCAGTAAAAACTGTACCACCACGTCCCCCTCCAAAGGCTGTGATAGATCCGAATTCGGTTGGTTCACCACAACAAAGTCCTGCATCAATTCGGCTAACACCAAGACTTCCATTTCCAACGGTTATATCAACCGGGCTACCGGTAAAAGTAAATGAACCCGTTAATAACTCCCCGGCTCCACCACCACCAGTTCCGGATCTATTACCAGGCAGTATTCCACCACCACCACCACCACCACCTACTATTAAATATTCTACATCTGTTACACCAGCCGGTGGCTCATAAGCTATTGTTCTTCCGGGAGTATAAAAAATTTCAAGAACTTCTAAACTATTATCTATTTCTCGAAATACGACTTCATCAGGACCATAGTTTTGACCCGTTGGCAGGATACTTAAATTTCTAATAACTAAAACCCCGGGGCCGTCAATATCATCCGACCTAACTCTGAAAGTTAATTCATCTCCTTGTGAAAGAGTTTCGGTGACAACACCTTGAACAGGTGCACCACCATCAGATAACTGTGTAGGGTTACCATTTATTAAATATTCTCCAAATTCCCATCCAACAATATCAGTTGTTCTACTAAAAAACCATTCAAATGATAAGTCAGAATCGTCCTCTATTGTAACAGTAAATTCAGTATGCCTAGCACTTCCTGGTGTAAAAGTTCCAGTATCACTCCCCGTAATAAGTAATGTATGGTTACCGTAAGTTTCAAAAGAACCATCACCACCATTATCATCAAATGACCATTCATCAAAATCATATACACCTTCAAACCCCAAAAGCGTACTTCCATTGTCAGCTGTGGATGGTCTTGGTCTGTTATTTACATAACGTTCTCTATAAACAGCTAATAAAGAATCGCGACCGGCTTCGTCTAGAGAATTAAATAGTTCCCTGTAGTTAGTAGTTTCGGTTTCTTGATTAATTTTTTTTTCATTCAGTTCAATTACTCTGGCTTCAGGTATAGCCTGAGAGTATCCAATTGGAACCGTTAGTAAATATAAGAGGAATGAGCATAATAGTGTATTTCTCATAAGCAATTTAAGCAACGACATGG
>PXCK01000190.1 GCA_003566635.1 Balneolia bacterium
CAATAGGGGTAAACGTTTCAACTCCGGTTTCCTGGCTTACCCTTCGATCTCAGTTTTCCAACAATTTTTCGGCTCCCACCCTCAATGATTTATACTGGTCACCGGGTGGTAATCCGGATCTTCAACCGGAAAGGAGCACAACCTTTGAAGTGGGTTTAAACGCAGAAAAAAGGTTCGATTTTGCTCACCTTCGCATTTCTGCAACCGGGTTTTCAACAGAATTCGAGAATGGAATTCGTTGGTTTCCCGGGCAAGGAGGTGTTTGGTCGCCCATCAACATAAATGAAATGAAAAGCAGAGGTTTGGAGCTCGAGTTTCACGGGAATATCATTCTTGGGGACTTTAACATCAGACCATTTTTGTCTTATACCTTAACCGATGCAACATCCATGCAGACATCATCCCAAACGGGCGAACAGTTAAGGAAACAAGTTGCAAATGTGCCACGCACGGGACTCAAACTTGGAGGATTGGCTACCTGGCGATTTGTGTATCTATCAGCGAACTGGCATTCAGTCAGCGAACGATTTACCACAGATGACCACAGCAGTCCGCTCGATCCGCTAGATCCTTACAAGGTTCTTGATATTCATGGAGGAGTAAACTTCGAATTTTCATCTTTCACTGCAACAATGGGCTATTCCTTATTAAACGCTCTCGATGCGGAATATGAAGTGATTTCTTGGTATCCCATGCCACCCCGAAATTATTCTATTAACCTAACCCTAACCTTTAAGTACTAAAATCATGAAAAACCTGTACTTTTTTTTATTTATTCTGCTTATGTGGGCAGGATTAACCCAACAGAATGCGCAATCTCAACAACTGGAAACAGTTTATGTGTTAAATGAAGGAGCATTTCTAAACGCAAACTCTTCGGTGACTCGCTTCTTGCCCCAAACAGGCGCTGTCACACAAAATGTATTCAATACCGTAAATGGACGGCCACTCGGAGATGTCGCAAATTATGGCGTACTCAATAATGAAACACTGTACATTATTGTAAGCAATAGCGATAAAATTGAGGTTGTAAACAGTGAAACCTTCGTTGCATCTGCGCCCATTTTTATTGAAGACGACGGAACCGGAAGTCCTGCAAAAATGGCTTTGATTGATGATGATACCGGATTGGTAACCAATCTGACCGGTAACGTGGTATCTTTTATAGATCTGAACTCAGGTGAAATCACAGAAAATGTTGAAGTGGGATCAAATCCTGATGGAATTGTTATTGCTAACGGTAAAGCCTATGTAGCCATAACTGAATTTGGTGCCGGAAATCAAGTTGCAGTCATCGATTTGGAAACCAAAGAGGTTGAAATGATTGATGTCCATGATAATCCACAGCGGGTTTATCTGGGTCCGGATGAAAATGTGTGGGTATTATGTACCGGCAATTTCGGATTTGATGCTGACTTCAATTTCGATCCTGAACTCGAAACATTTGGAGAAATCCACATCATTGACCCTGAAATTGATGAAGTCATAGACGTAATAGAAGTTGGTGGTCATCCACAAAGAATGGTTTTTAATACAATTAAAAACGTGTTATATGTATTAAATGATGGAATTCAGGTTGTTGATTTAGAAACCGGTGAATTAGAGGATGAATTACTACGAGAAGAGCGCTACTTCTCTTTGGCTATATGGGAAGGGGATGAACCCCGCCTTTTTGCCGGCTTTGCTCCTAATTTTTCGAGTGCAGGCTTTGTAGATATTCTTTCATTTGATGGAGAAAAACTTGAAACATTTACAACCGGTATTGCACCAAGTCATTTTGTATTAATTGGCGACAATGTTAATACCTCTATTGGAGGTCCGGAATTAGCCTATTCATTTTCCCTTGATCAAAACTACCCGAACCCGTTTAATCCAACTACTCAAATAAGCTTTCAAATCCAAACAGCTACCAACTTAACTCTGGATGTGTATAATCAGTTGGGTCAGCGTATTTCAAGACTTGCAAATGGAACGTATTCACCGGGCTCTTATAGTTTGAACTTCGATGCTTCCAACCTTAGTTCCGGTGTCTATTTCTACAGACTTCAAACAGAAACGGGCGTATTAACCCGCAAGATGATGTTGGTGAAGTAACCGGAGAGGATTATTGAAAAAGAATTTTTGATAGTAATGCTAAGGAGATAATAATCGATTTGATTTAATATAGAAGAAAAAAAAAGTTCGGGTCTTATGGTGTTTATAAAGAGCGAGACCTGTCAGGTTTTAATCACGTACTCAATTATATTCAAAGTAAGTATTTAAACCCGACAGGTTTTTTTATCTATCACATAGAATTTTATCTTCCGGTGTGGCATAACGAATACGATAAGTCTAACCCGGATTATGCACCGACTTGGAATTCTATCGTTAAAAATATTAAACCACCACAAAATAAAACCTGCCCTGCACATCTACTACTCCACTGAGCGGCCAATCTTAAAATCTTTTAAAGCTGTTTTGATTACTGAAAATTTTGTATTAAAATAAATGCCTACTACAAACTAACTTTTTAACCCGAATTATTCGCAAAAGCAATAAAATTTTTTGGTGATTAACCCGGGTTAGGTTTTTACGAACCTAAGTTTTTTCATAATCTATTGCCTGGTGAATACTGTAAAACAGTCTGTAATTTTACTTTTTCTTTTTGGATTACCAATATTTTTGGGATGTTCAACATCTCAAAATATATCTACAGAAACAGAAGAAACAGTCTCGTCTAATACTGAAAAATCCGGATTGGAAGACTTGTTCTGGACCCGTCTGCAAGAGTCGCGCATGAATTTTGTTCAGGCTGATGTAGATTTTATGAACAAAATGATAGTGCATCATGCTCAGGCATTGGTCATGTCTCAAATTGTTCCTGATAGAACAACCAATCCCCAACTTCGTCTGCTTGCATCACGCATAATCAATGCTCAGGTTGATGAAATTGCCACTATGCAACAATGGCTTAGCGACAGAAAACAACCTGTCACCTATGTTCAAATTGATGGGATAAACCTTTTTGCCTGGACTGAACAACCCTTAGACAACCCGGATATTAATCCCTCTCAAGCACGTTTTCAAAATATGCGCCAACACATGATGCACAGGCAGCTTGGCGATAATGCAATAAGCGTACACGATGATATGGAAGGTCACGGAAGTATGCCGGGCATGCTAACACGTGAGCAATTAGAAGAACTTGCCGACTTGAGAGATGAAGCTTTCGATCGCAGATTTCTCGAGCTCATGATTGAACACCATGAAGGCGCGGTTTATATGGTCTATGAGTTGTTTGATACCGATGGCGCAGCTGTAGATGTAGAATCGTATATGGTTGCCACAGAAATTTATGCAGATCAAAAAACTGAAATTGAGACTATGCATAAACTGCTCGAACAAATGGCTGAACAGTCTGTTCTATCCGAATAATAATCACACAAATAATCAACACGAATGAAACACGCATACACATACTTTAACTCCTTAATAAGTCGTGCAATTCCTACATTAGCACTACTTGTTACTGCAAGTTTTACAATATGGGGTTGTTCATCAGCCGATCAAACAACGGGTGCTGAACCATCATATACCATACCCCAATTACACGACATCCAGGCACCCTATCCCGATCCACGTGTTGGGTTAGCACCGGGTTTGTTTGATGCTGAAGAAACGATCTGGAATATGCAAATGCTCAGCACAACACCATCACCGGAAGATTTTATCGGATCATGGAATACAGATCTTGCTTTCAAAGACAACTATGCTATACAAGGTAGTTATAATGGTTTTGTGATTTGGGATATCAGTAACCCGGAAAGTCCTGAAGTTGTTGTCGATTTTCTTTGCCCGGCTTCTCAAAGTGATGTTTCAGTTTTTGGAGATCTGCTCTTCGTATCCGGTGAAGGTTTAGAAGGTCGTCTTGATTGTGGAACTGAAGGTGTACGCGAGTCCGTAAGCGATGTGCGACTTCGTGGAATCAGAATATTTGATATTAGCGACATTCGTAATCCGGATTATATCGCCAATGTTCAAACCTGTCGTGGTTCACATACGCACTCTGTTTTGGTTGATCCAAACGACGATGAAAATATCTATGTGTATGTATCGGGTTCCGCACCTGTTCGTCCGGAAGATGAGCTCCCCGGTTGTGTGAGTGATCTGCCAATGGATGATCCTGATAGTGCTTTATTCAGAATTGAAGTGATAAAAGTACCACTTGCTAATCCTGAATTAGCAGAAATTGTTTCATCTCCAAGAATCTTTGAGGATTTGGAAGCACCTCCACGTCACGGCTTAGCACCTGAAGAACAAGCTGCAGTAGATCGTGCTCGTGAAGCAGGAATGTTCGTTGCAAATGTTAATGGTACCGATAGAGTTATATCAGGCAACTGGCTAGGTCAGTTTATTGATGCTATTGTAGAAGAAAGAGGTGGAACTACTCCTACTGCTGCCGATACACTACAACTGAGAGAAGAGCTTCAGGACAGGATAGATGCCATGCTTGCAGCTCGGGGCAGAGGTTTAAACCTCGGTCCTAACCAATGTCATGATATCACCCTTTACCCCGAAGTTGGTTTAGCCGGTGGTGCTTGTGAAGGATATGGTATTTTACTTGATATTACCGATCCGGCTAATCCATTCCGTTTAGATGCCGTTGCCGATTCTAACTTTGCATACTGGCACTCTGCAACCTTTAATAATGATGGAACAACTGTTGTATTCACGGATGAATGGGGTGGTGGTACACAACCTAAGTGTCGCGAAACCGACCCGTATGAGTGGGGCGCAAATGCAATATTTAGCATTAAAGATGGGAAAATGGTATTCGAAAGCTATTTCAAAATGGCTGCACCTCAAACAAGCCAGGAAAACTGCGTAGCCCATAATGGTTCGCTTATTCCGGTACCCGGTCGAGATATCATGGTTCAGGGTTGGTATCAGGGTGGTGTAAATATTTTTGATTTCACCGATCCGGCTAATCCGGTTGAAATGGCTTTTCATGACAGAGGTCCGATTTCAGCAGAACGTTTGGTAACCGGTGGTAGCTGGTCAATCTATTGGTACAATGGTCTTCTCATTAATTCTGAAATTGCCCGAGGTTTAGATATTTTTGATATGATTCCAAGTGATTTCATTACCGAAAATGAAATTGCTGCTTCCCGCACTGTAGTGCTTGATTATTTTAACCCACAAGGGCAACCGAAATTTGTGTGGCCTGCTTCTGAGTATCTTGCTTTAGCCTATTTAGATCAGCTTGAGAGAAATCGCGAACTTGATATCAGGTCTATCAACACTTTTAGAAATGAAATTGAACGTAGTAAAGGGATGAATGGAACTGCACGTACAACTCTTTTAAATCGCCTGGCAGAAGAAATTGAAAGTGTTGCTTCTCGCTCATCGAATGGTGATAAGGTAATGCGTATTGCTCAAACAATGCGTGAATTAGCGAGCTAAGCATCAAGTAGAATAAAAATAGTAAGGGAACCGCTCTTTCGAACGGCTCCCTTTTTTTGTTCCAAAATAAAACCTTTACATATAATTATAGCAAACCGCATCCAGCAAGACTACGAGATTAAGCAAGTGTGCTTTTTAGGATCTTCAGGGCAAGAATTAAGATTGTACAACCATGAAATTTGTGAGTAGTGTAGAATTCTCACTAATCTTATAATACCTTGTACCTAATTTCTTAGTTGGATGACGTTTTGGCTAGATTTGATGTGCATAGTGATTTCTTTGCTTTTGTGAACCACCAGATTTTATGTTCATCCAGGTGCGTTAAACCCGGATTATTCATTAGAATAGGTAAATGGCGGGCTTAGATTACGTATATCTGAGAAAATCCCATCCATCCAAGGTCGTTTTTTAACCGGTAATGCTATTTTTAACACCTGTCTA
>PXCK01000165.1 GCA_003566635.1 Balneolia bacterium
TCACCGGCTACAGTTATAGCAAAGTAAATTGGGCGTTCGGTAATATTGTTTTTGATGATATCAAACACTAAATCATCTTGTACTCTTGTGTAGAAATAATCTTGCTGACCATCAGAGAATAAAAACTGACCTTCAAAATCGAAAACTATTTCATCTTCAAGCTCTTCTAAAGGTTTATGAAATGTAAATTCAGGAGCATGAAGATTTTCAGGCCATTGCGTGTTACCTGATTCTATATGTTCCTGAATACTTATCATTCCCGGGCCGGGTTCCGGGGCTGTCAATTGTGCATATCGCTCTAAGTCTACAGGTATACGATATGTGCCAGGTGTATGAAAATCACTGGCACTCCTGAACATAAATTTATCTTCAATACGTCTAATTTCTTCATCGGTATAAGAGATTTTAACCGGAGGGGAGTCGTATGTCCAACGGTTTTTAACCTGTTCTATATACCAGGGAGTATTTAATAAAGACAGGTTAACAACTCTAACGTCTGTTCTAATACCTTTAACTTCCTGTAAATACCAAAGTGGGAAGGTATCATTATCGCCATTAGTGAAAATGATTGAGAATGGTTCAAGCGAATTTAACATGTTGTAGGCATAATCTTCTGCAACATACTGCCGGCTTCGATCGTGGTCGAAATAGTTCTCGGTTAGAACACGTAAAGGAACAAGCAAGTACATTGCTAAAATGGCACCGGCAATTGCGAATTTGTTATTTATTGCCTGCCTTAACATTTCAAGAAGGCTGGTTGCTCCAAGACCCACCCATATCGAAAAGGCAAAGAAAGATCCTATATATGAATAATCTCGTTCTCTTGGTTGCAAGGGCGTCTGATTGAGAAATATAACAATAGCTATACCGGTAGCAACAAATAAAGCAAGAACAGCAAATGCTCGTTTCCAATCTCGTACAAAATGATAAACCATACCCAGTAAACCCAATAAGAAGGGTAAATACCAATAAAAATTATTGGCATGATTATCGGCAAATTCTTCAAGAGGCCGTATGTGTCCAAAATAGGAGGGAGCATCCTGTATATCTGCCTGCCTTCCAATAAAGTTCCAGTTAAAATATCGGAAATACATATGCCCCAACTGATAACGGACAAAGAAATCTAAGTTGCTGGAGTATTGAGCATAAATATTCATGTGCTGAGGCAGAGATGAGTGTCGTCGCGGAAAGAAAACTTCTTCATCTCTATTAAGGTCGCGCAACGTGTTATCATAGCTTCTACCCATAAATAACGGAGTAGAACCATATTGTTCACGTTTCATATAGCTCGTAAAACGTTCTACGTTATCAGGATTATTTTGATCGATAGGTGGGTTGGCTGCAGACCGTATATAAATTATCCCATAGCTTGAAAAACCTATCATTACAGCTGTATACATGACCAAAACATAGTTGGCCACTTTTAATTTTCTTTGATGAGTATAATAGATACCTACAGAAAGTAGTGCAATTATGATCATTATGAAAGTAATAGGACCTATGATACCAAACGTAGCCTCTCCAACATAACCGGATAGGTATGGTATGTAAATAATGGTACCCGGGAAAATGACCAAGAACGCCACAACACCGAGTGCACATGCAATAAGGAAGGATTTCGCTTCAAATTCAAATTTCCTGAAGTATATGATAAGTGTTATCGCAAATATTGCCAGTAGGTTTAATAAGTGTATTCCAAGAGCAATACCAATTAAGTATGCAATACCAACAAGCCAGCGTTCATTTCCGGGTTCATCGGCCTTTTCCGACCATTTTAAAATCATCCAAAAAACGAGAGCTGTGAAAGTAAGAGACATAGCGTATGTCTCAGCTTCAACCGATACGAACCATAAGCTATCTGTTGCAGCAAAGGTTAATGCTCCAATAATTGCGCCACCATACATAGCCATCTTTTGGGTTAAATCGTATGTGTTCGGATGCCCCGTCATCATTCTGTATAACCTTACTATGATAAGGTATAAGAGCATGATGGTTAAAGCAGATGAAAGGGCACTAGCAAGATTCACGCTAAACCCAACATACTCGGTAGGTACAAACATGGAAAATAGCCTACCAATAAGCATATACATTGGTGCACCCGGAGGATGAGGTATTTGAAGACCATAAGCTACAGCTATTCGTTCACCCGGATCCCAAAAGCTGGCTACTGGTGCCAAAGTCATGATATATAAAATCAAGGCAAATAAGAAACAGGCTAAAGCAAATATTTTGTTCAGCGTTTTATGATCTGTTTGCATCGTATGTAATTAGTTCGTTGGGTTTGTGGATCGATAAACTCAATATAATATGAAGACCTGCAGGTAAGTACAAGTTAATTATACCTAACCGGTATTTTTTGCCAAGTTTGACGGGTGTAAAATTTCATTTGACTAACGAGATGAAAAGTTAACAAACTGTAGGATGCGATCTATGCCGAGTTGACGGTCGTGGTAGTACATCAAAACTTGATAGAATTGACGGCTATCCGCAAAAAAGGCATCAAGTGCTAAATCATTTACTACTCCATCTTCAACTACAACATACTTGTAGTCATACCGGCCTTGTTTTACTAACTCGTTAATGTTGAATGAGTCGGTATCAGGTTTGTATTCCATTTGATGCGTTTTTCGTACTTGCCAATTATTGAAAGGCCCTACAACATATACTTCGGCATCAGAATCGATAAAACCCGGTCTTTGCAGATTAAACTCTACCATAACGTATCGAGCACCTCTGTCGGCTAACGGCTCACCAAAACGATGAGATCTTAATAAGCGTGGATTAATATCTAAATCGACAACATCAAATTGCAGGCGAACACGGGGCGGTCTTTCATCCGGAAAAACTTCAAGTACATCCCTTGATATGGAGTATAAATCGTGTAATAGTAGAGGCCGGAATTCATATCGCCCAAAAAAACTTTGATCTCTTGTCAAATTATATCTGACAACTCCGGGTTCGGATACATCAATCTCTGATGGTACAACCTTACGCCCCCAAAATTGATTTTGAACAAATACAGGTATGATATCACTTTGTGGTATACCTACAAAGTCAGGGAAACGATAGGCGCTCCAAATTTTATGATTTGGGAAATTGCTGCGTACAAACACTTCGTCATAACCGGCTGAGAGTGAACCCCTGTCTTCATGCACAATAAAAGGAACTGAGAATAACAGCTGATTCGTGTTGTAATCCGAGATATGGAGCATGTAATTACCACTAACACGAACACCAAAATCACGATTTGGGAATTGATATTGGTAACTGAAAAAATCAGGGTCAGAGATAATGGATGGAGTTCCACCGGTTATCAAGTCTTCATTAAAACCACGAAGATAAATTGTTTCAATAACGTTACTTTCTGACCAATCGAAATTATGATGAGTAATTCCAACCCTGAACATTCTTGTTTCTGATGCTAATTCGTCAAATCTGAGTGTAAGCGTCTCGTTAGAGTTCAGTACAATTACAGGCTGTATGCCGGGGCGTTCACGAAAAAGTTCAATACTTCGAATTCGTTGAGGATCTTGTATAAATGCAGGAATATTTAAAGCATTTGATAGTACTTGTTCACCGGAGTTTGAACCTGAATCTGATGAAAATGGCTCATAGGTTGAACAGGAGGTTACCAGTAGTATACTGACCCCTATTAGAAATGTTAAAAAAATTTTAAACGAGATATGTTCCTTCAAAAACAAAAACTGCAGGTCCGGTTAATTTAAGATTAGTATAAGAGTTTGAATCAGCATTGTAGTAAAAGCTCGTTTTCAGGATGCCGCCATTAGACTCGATATCATAATTGTATTCAGCCGAGGGACTATTTCCCTGAGATTTATGATAACTAATTGCCGTAGCAAGCGCACCGGTTCCGCAAGCCAGTGTTAAATCCTCAACACCTCTCTCATAGGTTTTCATTTGAATAGCATTACCATTTGATGATATTGGGATAAAATTTACATTCGTTCCCTTGGGGAAAATATCAGACATGTAGCGTATTGATCTGCCTAATTTGCGCAAATATGGTTCGTTTTCTATGAGATCATCATCTACCCAAAGTACAACATGCTCAGTTCCTGAATAAACCTCAAGAGCTTTTGATGATTCTATTTCAAAAAAATCATCAGGCTTGGGTTCAACAGGAAATTTAATGGATACCTCAGTTTCTGAAACTTCTGCTGAATATGTTTTATCGTGAACTTTAAATCTAAAGTTTTTGGAAAAACCATGCTTATTAGCAAATCGTGCTAAGCATCTTGCACCATTTCCACACATACCGGCATCGCTGCCGTCAGCATTCCGGTAAATCATGCGATAGTCGGCATCGTTTACGTTTACATCTAAAACCAGAAGTCCGTCAGCTCCAACGCCAAACCTCCTGTGGCATAATCTTGGAGTTAAATTTATGATTTCATCAAGTTGAAAATTATAGAGCCTGTTATCGAAAACGACAAAATCGTTACCGGCTCCCTGCATTTTGGTAAATGAAATATTCAATGTTCTAATAATTTAGTTAAACTCAAAAGCCGGTAAATGTTTCCAGTCATCACCGGGTGCAATTACGGTATCATAGTTACGCATCAAACGCCCGAAACGTAGTGCCAGTACAAGAAGTGCCATTCTTACATTTATATTTTGTTGAATCATACTTCTCATAGGATCACATTGAGCTAGCATTTCATCTAATCTGGCGTTCTTTAAAGAGTCTACAAATCGTTTAATGGTATCTATTTTGTCGATATTAGTAATAAAAGTTTCACTACCTGTATCACGATATAAACTAATATCCCTGATAAATATTTCAAGCATATTAATTAAACTTACAATACCCTCTTTATTATGCTCTTTACTCCATTTATTAATGAGTTTCAGAATCTCACCTGCATGCTGCTGGTAGGAAAAGCGTAAGAACCGAACGATATCTTCCCTGTCATTTTGAAGCCGTTCTACATTGAAAAAGCGTGTAATGGCATAATTCCCCGCTGCAACTTTGGATAAGTAGCGGGCATCATCTGGAGAGAAATTGTCCTTTTGGATTAGCGCTTGTTCAATGTCAGAATCACTTAAAGGATTACAATGCATAACCTGACATCGGGACAATATGGTTGGCAGGAGTGAATTTATACTGCTCGTTGTGAGGAGAAACATAACGCGTGGTGGAGGTTCTTCCAATAGTTTAAGAAAAGCATTGCTCACCTCTTTTCGCATTGTATCAATTTCAGTAATAATTACAACTTTGCGAAATCCTTCTGATGGCTTTAAATAGCAAGCCGGACGAATATAATTACCAAAATAGTTTACAGAATAGAATGCATTTCTATTTTTAGATTCTGAAGAAGAGACAATAGCCGGTCGATTGGCAAAATCAACAATTTCGTATGGATCTTCTGCTAAAAGTTTAGTTCTGGCGTTAAGTTCATCAATTTCAGGATTTATCGACCCGGGTATAGGCATGAAGAGATGAATATCAGGGTGGTTTATCCATGAACTTTTCTTGGAGAAAGCAGTTCCACTTAAATCAGATATGTTGTCGATGCCATTTATAGCTTCCGCAAAAGCAAGTGCAAGTGCTGTTTTACCAATTCCTTTAGGTCCGGCGAACATATAAGCATGGCTTAACCTACCCGATTGAAGTGTTTTAACCAAACGATTACGAACAGGTAATTGCCCTACAATTTTTCTACTGCCAAGTTCAATGGTTGTATCAGCGTATGGTAAATCAGTCATTCCAGATAAAATCAAACAATAAAACAGATACGGTAATAGTAACTCCGCAAAATCCAACTAATCCAATAAGGGGTTCAGAAATATCGGCTATTTTTGCACCCGTAAAAACATCTCCAGATGCATCA
>PXCK01000172.1 GCA_003566635.1 Balneolia bacterium
CCCGAACACGGCCGTTAAGCTCCTCAGCGCCGATGGTACTGCTTACGCGGGAGAGTAGGTCGCTGCCTCTTTTTTTTCTTATTCCTAAAGCCTGATGTACAACACATCAGGCTTTTTTTGTTTGAACCATAGTAATAGAATAGGTGTTATTTAATTGTCTCAATGAATAACAATTTGAAATGATATCTTTATTATTCCAATAAGAGCTAGAGGATCAAATTTTTAAAAAAGATAACATCGCACATTTGTTATAAAAAAAGCAAAAATATATATTGGGGCTTACAAATTAGAATTTTCTTATATAAATTCTTGTTTTTCTAACACTAAAATACAAATCAAGACTAGCAGTGAGATATCAACAATTGATTAAATCAATACACAAATCAGATTTTCAGAGCTTTATCAATAATTTTGACTCAAAATTAAAAGAGGTATTTAGTTACACAGAGAACTCTCAAAACACAAGCCTGCAAAGGGGGATACCCGGTGTAATTTTACGTGATATTTTAGAATGTAAACCACTTACCGTTTTTATTCCAGATGAATATGACGGTAGAGGTGCCGATGTTGCGGAGTGTTTAAAAGTTTTAGAAGTAGCATCCTACCATTCACTTCCATTAGGACTATTGGTAGGAATTAACGGTGCTCTCTTTTTACAGCCTTTGGCACTTTATGGTCAAGAATCTCAAAAAATTAAGACCTATGCAGACTTTGTTAACTTTGGTAAGATGGGTGGACTTATGATTACCGAACCAAAGTATGGTTCAGATGCATTACACATGCAAACAAGTTACACAGAAGTTGATAATGGATATCAGATTCAAGGAACAAAGCATTGGGCGGGTTTAACCGGTATGGCTGATTACTGGTTGCTAACTGCTAGAAGGAAAGATGAAAACGGTAATTTAGCACGAGACATTGATTTTTTTGTTCATTCCAAAGGTGATAATGGTATTGAGGTTGAAGAATATTTCAACAATCTCGGTTTGTATATGCTTCCTTATGGTAGAAATAAGATAAATACCATTACGAGTGAAGAATCTAGATTAGTACCTAAATCAACAGGTGTAAAAATGATGCTAGATATTTTGCATCGCAGTAGGTTACAATTTCCCGGCATGGGGATAGGTTTTGTAAAGCGTATGATGGATGAAGCCATCTCTCACTGTAAGAACAGATATGTAGGTGGAAAAACTCTTTTTGAATACGATCAGGTACAGGAGCGTTTATCAAAAATTCAATCAGCGTTCACAACAATTTCTGCCATGTGTGCATATACAGCAGAAAAAGCTAAAATGAGTGTAGACTTAGCTCGTGCAGATGTTGCTGCAAATACCTTAAAAACTACTGTTACTGATTATATGCAGGAATGTGCACAGTCTTTATTACAGTTAGCTGGTGCTAAAGGCTATAAACTAGATCACATTGCCGGTAAATCTGTAGTTGACAGCAGACCGTTTCAAATTTTTGAGGGCTCCAACGATATTTTATATCAACAGGTTACTGAATCTGTAATTAAAGCAATGCGTCGCTCAAAAATTACAAACCTTTATGAATATTTGAGTTCTTATGAGCTAAGTGAAGAAGCTTCCAAATATTTGAAAA
Organism: Balneolia bacterium; assembly: GCA_003566635.1. Lineage (GTDB taxonomy): Bacteria > Bacteroidota > Rhodothermia > Balneolales > Cyclonatronaceae > PXCK01. Next base: position 1,606 of record PXCK01000172.1, read on the forward strand.
AGACCTTAGATTTCAATGTTGATTATTCACTCAGTCAAAGAAAGCTGGTCGAATTAGGAAAGGCTTTAAGTCGTGTTTTCTCTATGAATATTGTAATGAATCTTGGTAATAAGGGTTTTCATAGTGACTTGGTAAATAACGCTATTGATCATTTAAAGCAAGAAGTATATCAGTTTGTTTCCAGTTATAATGGAAAGTTGGAAACAGCCGTTGTGGTTGACTATCATGACAAAGGCGACTGGAAGACTGTCTTGTAGACTTCACCTAGCCGGTTAAATTAAAAATGCCAAACAAGTTATCTTTACTGATGAAGCTTGTTTGGCGTTTTGAATATAAAGGATATAAACTATTTGACCCTAATAACTTTAGTTATTGATTTAACACTGTTTTTCATCATTAGATAAACAGGACATCGAGAAGAGATGTAATCGGCACGATTAAAAGCGTCTTCATCCATATCGCTTTTTATATAAATAGTTTTATATACCACACGTACCCGACCTTTATCAACAAGGTTCATTTCTTCATCTGATAATTCAACATCCTCTGCTTTTTTTACTTCAAAAGAAGTATGAACGTCGATTTGATCCCATTTAATATTTTTCCGATCATAGTACATTTTAAGTGTGATAGCTGTACAACTTCCTAAACCTGCCATTGCTAAATCGGCTGGAGTAGGTCCTTTATTATAACCTCCCAAACTCTCAGGTTCATCAGCCATAAATTCATGATCTGCTGTCTTAATAGTTGTAGAATACTTGTTATCTTCAACAAGTGATGAAATTACTAAATCTGCCATTTTAAGTTTTAAATTAAAATCTAATATTAACATCAGAATATAGACACATTCGACTAAAGCCGAAAGTATGTTATGAGTGATTTACCAAAAATTGTTGTTTTAAGTGGTGCCGGAATAAGTGCCGAAAGCGGTTTGTTAACATTCAGAGATTCCGGTGGGCTATGGGAAGGTTATAATGTGGAACAAGTTGCAAGTATTGATGGTTGGTACGAAAATCCTAAACTCGTACTGGACTTTTATAATATGAGAAGAAAACAGGCATTTGATGCCGTTCCCAATCAGGGGCATACTTCTATAGCTGAGCTGGAACAGTTTTTTGACGTGCATGTAATCACACAAAACGTAGACGATTTACACGAAAAAGCCGGTTCTACGAAAGTATTACATTTACACGGTAAACTTAGAGAGGTAAAAAGCGAGCATGATGATTCTTATATTGATGATTCTTATATTATTGATATAAGAGATGGCGAAATCAATGTAGGTGACTTGTGCCCAAATGGTCATCAACTTAGACCCAATATTGTATGGTTTGGTGAAATGGTTCCTGCCATAGAACAGGCAGCAAAAATTGTATCTACTGCAGATGTACTTATTGTAGTTGGCACGTCATTAGTTGTATATCCTGCAGCAGGATTAGTTGATTATGTTCCTAACGGGGCAAAAATTTATTTAGTAGATCCCAACCCTCCTATTCACTTGCAAAAAAGTAGTTTTGTAACGTGTTTTGCTGAAAGTGCATCAACAGGGATGCAAAAAATTAAACAATCATTATTGAAAGAATTTAATATCAATGGATAAAAAATCGAAAATAGAACTCGAGCAACAAGCAATTAAACAGTATTTATTACCATTCCTAAACTTGTCAAAAATATATCCTTTACTACCGGGCGCGAAAGATAGTAAAGGGGAAGCTGGTTTTATTGGAATTGATGAAAACGAAATGAAAAAGCTACGCTTGGCTTATGTAGAAGAAGCTCAGACAGCAGCAGATGAACTATTAAAAGATGATGCTATTCTTGAGCAAATTGATAAATTGCCGTTCAAAAATGGTGATCATATTATAGCCATTGGTGATTCAATGACAGACGATTTAAGAGGCTGGTTTGAAATGCTAAAGTATGTGGTCGAAACAGCGCGACCTGAGCTTGAACTAACCTGGAGCAATGAGGCTGTCCACGAGGATACATCTGTTGATGCACTTAAGCGTCTTAACCGTAGTGTTATGCATAACAAACCGAATTGGGTATTTGTTATGTTGGGTTCTTATGATGCAATGAGGTACCATGCAGCGCCTGACAGAACGCTTGTAAGTTTAGCTGAGTATTGGGAGAATATGAATTCTATAGAAAACGCAGTTGATCAGGTTACAAAAAATCCAATTGTATGGATTTCTCCGGCACCTGTAATAACTGAATTAATGGCAGATAATGCACTTTTTGAAGGCGTTATTGAAAATTTAGATTTAAGTCAGTTCAGAGAGTGTTATCAAGGTAGAAAAGGGATTGTGATAGATCCGCATGGGAAGAGAATGGGTACACCACCGGAAGCATGGAATTACTTGCCTGATGGTTTCTACCCATCCATTGCAGGTCATTTGGCAACGACCAAAGCGGTATTGTTGGGGCTATTGAATGATAAGTAATAAGAAAGAACATTCTTTATTTAAGAAGTATAGTTCAAGAAGGTATTATGCCTAAAACCTAACCACTAAATTGAGAAATTCCATTTTTAAGTGTTGTTCTAAAGAAACTGTATTACCCTGTGGCGATACTGCACTTAGTGTATGGATAGATGGATTTAATGCTCGAGCAGAAATCTTGTTATCATCAATTATTGTAACAAATCCATTAGCAACAGAACTTTGAGTAGGTGAAGTATTGGACGAAAAATCCTCATAGTCAAAATACATACCATCAGAGCTTCTGCGCGCTAAGTAAAATGCATCAACTAAACCAAAGCCAAAGCCTACCCAAGCACCTATACCTGCGCCATATTGGAGTCCATCAACTAATTTGGAATTATCCATTAGTGCAACGGCAATTCCAACCAAGCCACCTACACCGGCTCCATACATGGTATCTAAAAAAATGATGGAAGTAGTCGTAGGCATAGATTGAAAAGTTCCAAAAACCTGTCCACCTTCGCTTAGGTTATACACATCATAGATACCAATGGCCAAACCTCCTATAATCCCCGCGCCTAAACCAAATCGTAATGCGGTGAAATCATCTGTATTTTGTAAAGCCATTGTTGCGGCTCCCAAAGTAGCACCCGTAGCGGCACCCATAGCTGTATTGCCAAACAGAGTATTTAGTTGTTGTGCATTAGCTTTTTGGGGAGCAGGAGCAACGGCTAAAAATAATGCAATTGTGAGAAAAAATATTGATCTCATATAAGTTATGTTTGGTTAATTTGGGTCTGCTAAAGATACCGGTAAAATTTTTCCATTGAAATATTTATGTCCGGTCAGAGCAAACTCCGATAGGTAGTTTCCCATTTCAGTTGAGCTTACCGGTGCTTGGAGTCCCGGGAAAGCGTTTTCCAACATTTCGGTTTGTACAGCACCGAAGCATAAACAGTTCACTGATATATTTTTCGACATAAGTTCTACAGCCAGACATTCTGTAAGAATAGACAGGGCCCCTTTAGAAGCAGAATAGGCACTTAGTCCTGGGAATTTTGAACTTCCCATAAATCCGCCCATACTTCCAATATTGACAATATGAGCGCCTTCATTTAATAACTGTGTAAGCTTTCCGGTTAATAGAGCAGGTCCTATAATGTTGCAATCAAGCTGGGTTTGCCAGTCATCCCTTGAAATATCCGCGAAAGGTTTATTAATCAGGCTTCCTGCATTATTTATCAAGACATCAAGTTTGTGTTTACCTGATTGTAATACCCCCGATATTTTATCCAAATCTTCATCTTTGGATAAATCCGCCACTATAGGTGTACAAGTAGTAGGGAATTCGTCAGCTAACCGGCTCAATTTGTCGGCACTACGGGCTGTAATAAAAACAATGTGGCCATTTTTGAGTAGGGTTTTGGCTGTTTCATGACCAATTCCCCGACTAGCTCCTGTAATAAGTATTTTTTTTTGCATGAATTTTTGGTGGTTTTTCAACTAATTAAACAACTTTTTTAACTCTTTAGAATAGTCTCCCTTAATAATTCCTTTTTCAGTTACAAATGCCGTAATATATTTTGCAGGTGTAACGTCAAAAGCGGGGTTAAAGGTTTCTATTTTTGGTGGTGCTATTTTGGTAGTGCCTATTTGTGTAATTTCTTTACCATCACGTTCTTCAATTGGAATTTCATCGCCTGAGTTTAAAGACATATCAATTGAAGAAAGTGGAGCGGCTATGTAAAACGGAATATTATTTTCTTTGGCTATTACAGCCAGGCTATAGGTTCCAATTTTATTAGCGGTATCACCATTGGCAGCAACTCTGTCTGTGCCGGCAATTACTAAATCGACTTTTCCACTTTTCATTAGATGACCTGCGGCAGAATCAACAATTAAATTCATGGGAATTTCCGCATTTTGTAGTTCCCATGCGGTAAGTCTGGAACCTTGTAATAAGGGTCTTGTCTCATCAACCCAAACATGGATTTTTTTTCCTGCCAGATGAGCGTGATAGATTACAGAAAGTGCTGTTCCATACATTCCGGTGGCTAAGCTACCGGTATTACAGTGAGTCAAAATATTTGCTTTTTTAGGAATGATATCCTGGCCATTTAAGCCAATTGCCTTACAAATTCGTTTGTCTTCGTCATGAATGATTTTAGCTAAAGCCAGTACTTCTGCTTTTATTTCATCTATAGGTTTCTCTTTTAATGCATTGATACTGTTAAGAATGCGATCGATAGCCCATTTAAGGTTTACAGCTGTTGGTCTTGATGAAGCCAAATATTCACCAATTCTATTCGCTTCAATAATAAAACTGGGGAAGCTGTCCAGCTCAAGATCTTTTATCCCTAAATAAAATCCATAAGCAGCTGCTATACCAATTGCAGGAGCTCCTCTTACTTTAAGCTTCTTTATAGCATCCCACATTTGTCCTACGTCGCGAATGTCACAGTAAACAGTGCGTAGGGGCAGGTATGTTTGATCAATAATTCGTACGTGGTCTTCGCGCCACTCTATAGATTTTGTAATGTTAGCTTCACTCATGAATAATCTAAATAAATTGCTGTTAGCATTTAAGGGTTCAATATACAGGAATACGTGAGTAGAATCTATTTTCTGGGATGAAATTCTTTATAAACCTGATGCATAAGGCTACGGTCTACATGTGTATAAATTTCGGTAGTGTTGATGGATGAGTGCCCCAACATAGCCTGGACAGATCGTAAATCAGCGCCACCTTCCAACAGGTGAGTTGCAAATGAATGCCTGAAGATGTGAGGATAAATATTCTTTTTAATCTGAGCTTTAGAAGCATACTTTTGTACGATATTCCAAATAGCAACCCTACTTATAGGAGTACCACGCGCATTTAAAAAAATCTTGTTACCGGTTGGTTTCTTATAAAGTAATAATAGTTTTCGTTCGTCTTTTATAAACTTTTGAATAGAGTCCAGAGCAACTTTACCAATTGGTATCATCCTTTCTTTACTACCTTTTCCAATAACTCTAACGAATCCAATTTCAGAGTGTATTTGATCAAGTTGCAGGTTTATCAACTCCGTAACCCTCATGCCGGTTGCATACAGAGTTTCGATAATGGCTTTATCGCGTTGATGAAATTTTTCAGTTTCATCAATAGCTTCAAGTATTAAAAAAACTTCCTCAGGATTAAGAATCTCCGGTAGTTTGCGTGTTGTTTTTGGAAGATCTGTATTTTCTGCCGGGTTTGCCTGTGCAAAACCTTCCAACATAAGAAAATGATGAAAACCTCTAATACCTGATATGTTTCTGCTTATTGAAGTAGGTGCAAAACCGGTTTCGTATAGTTCTCCAATATAGTTCTCTACGTGTGTTGGAGTAATTCCATCGGGTTTTAAACCCGGATAATGTTCTTCAATAAAATCAATATAACGAGTGATGTCTCTTTGGTAAGATTCTAAAGAGTTGACTGCAAGGCCCTTTTCCAGCTTTAAGAACTGGGTATAGAGTTTAAGAAATGCAGCATATTCCTGACTCAATGTTCTCTATGAATTTTCAGTTTCTGCAGCTTTTTTAGCTATTTCTTTATTCCTTGCTTCTGTCAATTCCCGCGCCAGTTCCTGCGCTTCTTTTTCTTCTTGTCCTGGATATTTAACCCTGCCATGATACATAGCAACAAGTATTTGAAGGAAAGCAGACTTAACCAAAGTAAGGTCTTTAAAAGTTAAGGGACACTCGTTAAGCTGGCCTTCAGCAACACGTTCTTCGACCATTCGATCTACAAGGTTTTCTAATTTTTTGTAGGTAGGGTCAGTCATGGAGCGACTTGCAGCTTCAATACAATCTGCAAGTAACAAAATTCCTGTTTCTCTTGTTTCTGGAAGGGGACCTTCATAACGGAAAAAGTCTTCTTCTACGGTTACGCCATCACCGGCTTCTTTTACTGCTTTGTCGTAAAAGTATTTAACCAAGCTATTTCCATGGTGTGTTTCAATAAATTGAATAATTATGGGTGGGAGGTTTTCATCCCTTGCAATTTTGACACCAGCTTTAACATGATCTTTAATAACTTTAGCGCTCATACTTGGCTTTAGCTTATCATGCTCGTTGGATTTACCGGATTGATTTTCAATATAATATTGAGGCTTTTCCATTTTCCCGATGTCATGATACAAAGCGCCTACACGAGCTAACAGTGGATTTGCCCCAATGGCACTAGCTGCTGCTTCGGTTAAGTTTGCTACCTGAATGCTATGCTGGAAACTTCCAGGTGCTCTATACATTAATGATTTTAAAATGGCATTGTTGTTATCATTTAATTCGTATAAGGTAACATCGGTAGTTAAAACAAATAGTTTTTCAAGCAGGTATATGAATGGATAAGTAAGAATGGCTATCAGTAATATATTAATAAATATCACACCTATATTTGTGCCAAGTACATCCCATGCACCGGAGCGAGCAAGAGTAAAGCCTAATAGCACCAATCCATAAGAAAGGAAAACTAAACCGGGTGTAGTTAGAAAAAATTGATTTCTTTTTCGCACGTCTCGTACTGAATATACCCCCATACTACTTGCAACCATTGTTGCAGCTAAAAACTCAAAGTTATAACCAATAATTTGAGATGTAATTAAGGCAATACACATGGTTGCCATTAAGCCAACCCTTGAATCAAAAAAGATAGTGAGAAGTATTGGTGTTAAAGCTAAAGGAACAATAAAGTCGGCTATGTTTTCCAAACGGTTAACGGTTGCACTGGCACCAACCACAAGGGCAATTAATATGATTACAAGGCTAAATTTGCCATTATCGTCAAAAATCTTTTTGCGATATAAATACATATATGTCAAAAACGTAAGGAAAAACATGGTTATCACAAGCATGTCTCCCACAAAACGTAAAAATAGCTCAAAATTGCTTGCTCTACTGGCTTGAGCAGCGTCCAGACTTTTTAGCCAGCTCATGCGGGTTTCATCAATTAAATCACCACGACGTATTATTACTTGTCCTGCAGCGATGGCACCTTTAGTTAAGCTAATTCCATCAATAGCTTCATCTATACGAACTTGGGTTTGCTCTTCATTAAAAATAAAATTTGGTTCAATAACATTTTTGAATAGTTGAATACCAACCTGAGCTGCGTCATCTCTTAACATTCGAGTCAGACGAAAGCCTACATATTCTTGAGCTTCCGACAAATCACGGACATTTTCTATACGTAGTATTCGCTCGGTTCTATCACGCAAATTGCGAATTGAAATTTCAGAACTACCTATATCGTTGCGGTTAATATTTACTATGCCATCCCGTAAAACTTCACTAATTAAATGTTCGAGCCTTCCTTTTACATCATTTAAAACAAAAACTCTATTTGAAATGGTTGATTTCTGATAATAGCTATCGAGAATATGATTTAATGTTGAATCAGTGAAAAATAAATTGGCTTCATCACGAGTTTCGACAAAAGCTAAGCTATCAGCCTGTACATCGCGGTTGTTTCTTTCAGAAGTTTGCCATCTTACATAGGCTTCAAGAACGGGAGTTAGACGTATTTCAACGGAGTCTATTCTGTTGTCTATTACTTCACGTATATCTGTTCTAATATGGAATACCGGCGGTGTTTGATTGCGTATTTCTTGAATTTCTCGATCAAGTTCGGCTTCACTTTTTAATACACTGAAATCAAAAGGGGCAGTAAGGTCGTCTTGTTTCCAAGGTTCCATTAACTGGTAGGAAAAATCTCTGGAGAACTCTCGCGGGTAAAGAATGCCAATCATGGCTAAAAAAAGTACAGAAATTACCGTTTTAATAATCAGGTTTTTCTGTCTTCGCTTTTTTTCTTGTTCCGGATTTGCATTTTCCCCGGTTAAACCGACTGTGAATTTCCGCTTTTTTCGGTTTAAACCAATAAGTTCTAAAATATTCATATAATTTTTAGACTGTGTAATAGTGCATGAGCGCAATTAACACCCTTAGCAAGTAGCTAAACAATATACCGATATTTTTATTGTGATGAATATCCTACGAATTGTGGTTTAGAATTTATTTACCGACAATTCTATTGATAGTTTCAATCAATGTAGTTGTGCCCATATAAATTAGAAAGCCAATTAAAGTATACCATGGCCAGGCAAGTCCGGCATAGAAAATGATGATGGTCATACTAAATACACAAACTATTAGAGCTACAGAAGCTGATACTGTTTTGTGATTTGTATAAATACCGGTAATAAACGCTCCAAGCAGAGCGCCATAAGTAAATCCGGCAATTCCAAGACCAAGCTCAACAACCGGGTTTTGTGTATCGGTAAAGGCGGAAGCAAAAAGAATGAAGATGAATGTCCATACCACCATTGCAATACGAGAAATTTTTAATGCATCGCTTCTTTTTGAAAGATTTGGGAAGAGATCAAAGATGGTGGATGAAGACAATGCAGATAGTGAACTGCTTAGTGTACTCATTGCTGCAGCAAATAAGGCAGCCACAAAAAGCCCTGTAGTGCCAATTGGCATTTCTTCGGCTACGAATTTCATAATGATTTCATCACCGGTGTTTAAACCTAAAGATGCAATATCAGCGCCCTGATAGAAAACATAGATAAACAAACCGACAACTAAAAAGAGAAGAAACTGAAAGAATACAAAAATGGCACTCGAAATTAGTGCATATCGCGATTTTGATAATTCACCACAGGCGAGCAGTCTCTGAACGATAAGATGATCGGTTCCATGAGATGCCATTGTTAGAAATACACCACCTATAAAGGCTCCAATTAGATTGTATGGTGTCAAAAAGATATCAGAAAAAGAAACCGGCATTTGTATGATAGTTAACTTTCCTGCTTCTTGAAGGGTACTCCAAACTCCCGAACCTGATATAAATTGTGGGATGTAGCTCAAGATAAACACAGCACAAAGCACGTAAACTGCCAGCTGAAGTACATCAATCCAAATAACGGATTTAAGACCGCCCCAGTAGGTGTAGGCCAGGGTTAAAAATGCAATGATTGAAATGGCAACCCAGTAATCCAGACCTGTAACAATTTTGAGGGGAATAGCAGCCGCAAATAATCTTACACCGTCTGCAAGTAATCTTGTTAGTAAAAACGTACCGGATGTTAACCTTCGAAATCCGGTTCCAAAGCGCTCCTGAAATAAAGAATAGGGTGTTACAAGTTCCCCTTTAAAGTAGGCGGGGAGAATAAAGTAGGCAACTAAAATTCGCCCGACAATGTAGCCAAATACCAACTGCAAAAATACAAGACTACCACCGTAAGCAACAGCAGGAATGGAAATTACGGTAAGCAATGATGTTTCGGTAGCGACAATAGAAAAGGAAGCAGCCCACCAGGGTACATCACCCGAAGTACGAAAATACGTTTTGGAATCTCCTGGTTTTCCACCTGCTTTAATACCTAAAAAAACGCAAAGTGCCAGATAGGTAACAAGAATGGATAAATCTACAAACGTTAGCGATTCGAATATTTCCAAAACCCGGTCTTTATGAACGAAGCTCTTTTAACACGATTACGGCTTCATCAAGCGTATTAACAATGGTGAGGCTTTCCGTTAGTCGTGATATTTCTAATAGCTTCATAATCCGATCTTGTACTCCAAAGATTACAAGATGATTTCCGGAATCCCTGCAAATTCTAAATGCAAGAAGAATGGCACTTAATCCACTTGAATCAGCAAACGTAACATTTGACAAGTCGATAATTAAATCGACATCATCTCCGGCATTTGTTGCAACCACAATCTGGCTCTTAAGCTCTGGGGCGACAGCTGAATCTAATTTTTCTACATTAACTTTAATTTGATTGTAGTTTTCTTCTGGTAGAATCTGGAATTTCATAAGATGAAGGATTTTTGGGATTTATTTACCGATTAATTTAAACAATTCTTTTTCGGAAAGTACAGGAATTTCAAGTTTTTTTGCTTTGTCTAATTTTGATCCCGCTTCTTCCCCAGCTAATAAGTAGTTGGTATTCTTGCTTACCGAACCTGTAACTTTACCTCCATATTGCTCTATTAAACCGGATGCTTCTTTACGTTTTAGAGTTGGAAGCGTACCTGTTATAACAAAAGTTAGGCCATCTAAATTATTACCCGCTTGCTCGGTTTCTTCAAGTTCCATTTTAAGCCCAAATTCTTTAAGTCTGTTAACAAGTGCGTGATTTTGGGGTTCTTTAAAAAAAGCCACAACCGATTCTGCAATACGTGGACCAATAGAATCTACGGCAGTTAAATCATCTTCGGTAGCTTGAGCAATTGCTTCCATGGACTTGAAAGCCTTGGCTAAATCTTTTGCTACTTTACTACCAACGAACCGAATTCCCAGCGAATAAAGAACACGGTCAAAAGGTTGATTTTTAGCATTTTCAAGAGCTTGTATTAAGTTGTCAGCACTTTTATCACCCATGCGCTCCAATCCTGAAATTTGAGCAGCTTCCAGGGTGTATAAATCTGCATAGTTCTGTATTAATCCATTCGATACAAGTTGATCAACAACGGCTTCGCCTAATCCATCTATGTCCATTGCGTCTCTGGAAGCAAAATATTCTATTTTTATTCGTACTTGGGGCGGGCACGATGGATTCGTGCATCTGTAAGCCGCTTCTCCTTCGGTTCGGGTTAAGCCGGAGCCGCATGCAGGGCAGCACTCGGGCATTTTAAAAGGCTCGGCGCGGTTTTCAGCATCGGGATTTAAAACCTTGATTACCTGAGGAATAATTTCCCCGGCTTTTTCAATTACTACTGTATCGCCAACACGAATGTCTTTTCTAAGTATTTCATCTTCATTATGTAAAGAAGCTCGTTTTACGGTTGTACCGGCCAATTGAACAGGTTCAAGTTCCGCAACAGGAGTAATGGTACCAAGCCTTCCAACCTGCAGGGTGATTTCCCGGATGGTGGTTATGGCTTGTTCTGACTCAAACTTATAGGCAATAGCCCAACGCGGAGCCTTGGCTGTTTGACCAAGAACATCCCGATATTTGTCTTCATTTACCTTTACTACGGCGCCATCCGTTTCATAAGGATATGTACTTCGTTTATCAGCCCAGCTGTCGATTAGCGTACTTACTTCATCTATGGATGTACAATGTTTGCGAACATCACAAACAGGAAGTCCCCATTTTTTTAACAAATCAAATTTTTCGGATTGATGAACTTCACGATTATCCTCAAATAAAACATCGTAAGCAAAAAACCGAATTGGTCGGGTTGCCACAATTCCTGGGTCTTGCAATTTTAACGTGCCGGCTGTTGCATTACGTGGATTGGCAAAAACAAACTCGCCTCTGTTTTCACGATCTTCGTTCATTTTAGCGAAGGCATCGAGTTCCATATAAGCTTCCCCTCTTATTTCAATCACATCGGGAAAGTCATTTTTTAATGATAAGGGGATATCCCGGATAGTCCGAACATTAGAAGTGATGTCATCACCTTTTGTACCATTTCCTCGTGTTGCTCCTAATATCAGCTTGCCATTTTCATACCGTAGTCTCATGGCCATACCATCATACTTCAATTCTACGTGATAGGTATAATTTTCATGGCCCAAAATATTTTGCACACGTTTATCGAAGTCGAATAACTCGTCTTTATTATATGTGTTAGACAGGCTGAGCATAGGAACAGGATGCTCAACATTTTTGAAATTTTTTGTAGGGTTACCACCAATTCTAACGGTTGGAGAATCGGGAGCTTGCAGGTTGAACTTTAATTCCAATTCAAGAAGTTCTTCTAATAAGCGATCGAATTCTCTGTCACTCATTATTGGATTAGCATCTTCGTAATAAGCTATATTTGCCCGAACAGCCTTGTCTTTAAGTTCTTTAATCTTGGCTTCTGCTTGTTGCCTGTCCATTAAGTTTATTGAATTATAATAGGTCGGTTAATTACTTCGCGAGGCTCATTAATGCCGGCCGGGAAATCACTCCTTGTGAAAGATTCTAAACTAGGGTCGGCTTCAATTTGTGCTCTGCGAAACGTAAAACTTCCAATATCACGATTACGTTCGGCAAATTCTGTAATAACGTTTCCATCATATAATAACAACATATTCCCGGTGGCATTAATGATTGTGATTTCGTTAAAAAACTCAATTCTCATAGAAACACCGGAGTCCAGCCAATAAGGGCGTTGTCCCTCAAAAAAGTCAGATCGTACCTGAAAAGGAGATAAATTACCGGTAGCTGCATACACCTCTATGTATAAGGTATCGGTAAGTGCGAGTTCTCTTCCAAGTTCAGGATCGGGAGCAGCAGGTGCACGAAGTGTGTCGAGCTCACGGGTAGGTATGGTATCTAATACAGCCGGAATATCACCAAGTTCTAAATCAGTAGAAATGTTGTTGTTATGACCACCAACAAAATACCATATTAAAGCTCCACCAATTAGCAGAACAAGAAATACTAATAGAATTGGTAAAAAAAGCATTGGCTTCTTTTTTCCGACTCTTTTTTTTGCATTAAATTCAGCCCAATCGACATTAGGGGCATCTTTTTTTTCAGGTCTGACTGCTTTTACAGTGGGTGAATCACTTTTATCTAAATCTTTGTCAAAATCAAAAAGTCCCTCTTTCTTGTCGGTTGATACAGTTGTGGAAGTAGGTTCCTCTATTTTTTTCTTGTCTCTAGGCGGTTCTACTTTTTCTTCTTCTTCAATCGTTTCTTTGAGCGTAGGTTTATTTGATTCGTCTTCTTTAATTGGCTCATCAGGTTGCTTTTCAACCTGTGGAAGGTCTCCAACCGAATACTTTTTAGCAAGGTAACTACTGTATGTACCTCTATAATGTTGGTCAAGAGCCTCAACTATATCTGTCTCACTAATTCCAATCACTTTTGCATAGGTACGCACAAAACTTCTGGCATACACTTTATCAGACTTTGACTCTAAATAAGAACCATTCTCAATTTTTTCTATGTTTTCAGGAAGAATTCGGGTTTTCTGGAAAATATCTTCTGTTGTAAGGTCTTTCGCCTTACGAATTGCAACCAGATCTTGGTAAAGTTTGGACATAAATAAGGATTTTTTGTGCGAGTCCCATTGTTAAATGACTTTGTTGAACGCTATATACAAACAAAATATCGATTTATTCAAAGTCATTTCTAAAACTAAAATTGTGCTACAATATAAAGATGTATAATTAGAATTATTAGCAGAAAATTAAGATTAAGTAGACTTTTAGCAGGTTTATTGGTTATGGGAGATTATTACGTTTTTTAGATGCCTGATACTTTCAAGTTATTCATAAAATCTGATATTTAATTCAAAATTATAACGAAGGATTAGGTCATGGTTTAATTTGTAAAGCCTAAGCGGTGTTAACCCGAATTATTCACATAAGTATGAAAGACAATTCTTATACCATTGAAATTTTAAATTTAGATAAATGCCACACTCGCTCAAATTTGGGTGTTTGAAATCCTGCACTTCGAGCGAAGCGATTCTCACGAAGCGCAATTCCATGCTAGCTGCGTTGAAATTGAAAAAGTCATGCTTAGCGTACTCAGGTACCCTTCCGCTGATTTTTCATCTTTGCCTTGCTACCAAGAAAATTATTTGGGGAATAATCCGGGTTAAGCCATAAAGAGTTTGTATTCTTATCATGATGTATCTTTTTGGAGTCAAAAAAATATCCCACCTTAGTCTAATTAATCCTTAACATATTACACACATGTTAAACGTTGATAATAAGTGCATCTTTGTTGAAAAGGCTAAATTTATTTGTGCTTAACTCGTATTTTTCAAAAAAATAAGGGGATATGTGATTTTTATGTTGACAAATTGCCAATAAAAAATGTACTTTGTGGGACAAAGTGGGTAAAAGTGGGATAGCTTCCCAAATGTTGCTCAGTTTCCATCAATTACGAAGTGCAAACACAACGTGGCAAGTTTTAAAGGTGAATACGACCATTCGGTAGACAAAAAAGGACGCGTGAGCTTCCCTGCCAAGTTGCGTAAATACATGGATCCTGAAGCCGGTGAACGATTCACCATATTGAGAGGACAGGAGCCCTGCCTGTTACTTTACCCCGAAAACAGATGGATGGAAGTAGAAAGCAAGCTGGAGAAGGTCAATACATTTGCAAAAAGAGGCCGTATTGTTGTTCGTAATTTTCTCCGTACAGCCGAAGATTTAAGTTTAGATAGCCACAATAGAATTGCCCTGCCCGCAAAATTAATGGAATATGCGGGTATTTCTGAACGAGCTATTTTTATTGGTGCCGGAGATAAAGTTGAGATTTGGTCGCCCGGAAAACTGGATGAAGAAGATCAAGGTCTTGATAGTGATACCTATGAAGCATTGTTTGAAGAAGTTATGGGTAGGGAGGATTTCGAATGACAGCAGAAGTCTACCACGTACCGGTAATGCCAAAAGAGGTATTAAATTATTGGTTAAGCGATCCAGATGGAATTTATGTTGATGGAACCCTTGGAGCCGGCGGTCATTCAAAAATGCTTCTTGAATCACTGTCGGCCCAAGCACGTTTATTTGGTATTGATCAGGACGATGAAGCATTGATGGAGGCTTCAAAGAATATTGGTGATGATAACCGTTTCACCCCTGTAAAAGGAAATTTTGGTTACATAGAAACACTTTTAGGTAACGAATTTAAAGAGAAAGTAGATGGGATACTTCTCGATTTAGGTGTGTCAAGTCATCAAATTGATGATGCCGGCCGTGGTTTTAGTTTCCAAAATGACGGTCTACTCGATATGAGAATGGGAAACTTGCAAGGCTTAAAATCAACCGAAGTAGTCAATGATTACTCCTATCAAAAGTTGCGCAGCATATTGTGGCAGTATGGGGAAGAAAAACAAAGCGGTAGAATTGCTAATGCGATTATTGACGCTCGACCACTTACAACGACACTAGAATTGAGAAAAGCCATTGAAAAAGTTGTGCCATCACGTTTTTTGGTGAAGTCTTTAGCTCGGGTATTTCAGGCAATTCGCATTGAGGTAAATCGTGAGCTTGAGGTTTTAAAGCAAGGTTTAGAACAAGGAACCCGAATGTTAAAGCCCGGTGGGCATTTTGTAGTATTGTCCTACCATTCTTTAGAAGATAGATTGGTAAAAAACTATTTTCGTTCGGGTAATTTTGAAGGGAAAATTGAAAAAGATTTTTATGGCGAAAATATTCGTCCACTCGAGCCTTTAAGTAATAAAGTTATTACCGCTACTGAGGAAGAAATATCAAGGAATAGCCGCTCAAGGAGTGCAAAACTGAGAGTTGCACTAAAGAAAGAGGTGATCTTATGATGGTTACTTCTACATATCGCGACGAAACGATTAAGCCAAAATATAGAAAACGCAAACGCGTCAAAACTAAAAAGGTTAAAAATCAACCAAGTTTATTTGAACAGCCTAAGGTTAAGCAATTCGTAATGAAAGTAGGCGATAGCAAGAACCTAAAAAAAGTTAGTAACATCAAAACGAATACTACCACTCAAGTAGAGGAAAAGCTGGGTAAAATTATTTTTTGGGCTGTTATTGCCGGTGTTTTTGGCTTTTTATACATAACACACGTTTTTAATACGCAAACTGCATTAGCCGAACTTTCTCAGGTTCAAGCAGAATATGAGCGTGTTAACCGCACATACGAATATCAGGCGCTAAATTACGAGCGCTTGTCAGGACCGGCAGAGGTATATCGCCGGGCAAGAATTTTGGGCTTTACCGATAGCTCTCCCGCCGATCATGTTATAATTCTGGAGAGGTGATATGGAGGATATGAGCAAAGGTATAATGGCTCGCATGTATCTTGTACTGCTTCTGCTTCTCGTGGTTCCGGCCGCGATAGTGGTACAGATACTTCGCATTCAGTTCATGGAAGGGGATAACCTGCGCGCGTTGTGGAGCCAGCAAGCGCTACAAAGTATCCCAATCCAGGCTCAAAGAGGTCATATTATAGATAGCGAAGGCAGGTTGTTGGTAGCTAATAATATTAGCTATCAGGTAGCTGTAGATCCTTTTGCTCCCGGTACAACACCGGAAGATATTCGTAATGTTATTTCAATTCTGGGTCAAAATACACTTCAAAATACGGCTCATTATCAAAGAATTTATAATCAAGCACCAAGAGGTTCCCGTTACATTGTTCTTGCAAGAAACGTAAATCGCGATGTTCGTGATCTTTTGTATCAAAACAGGTTCAGAGGTTTAATTATTGAAGAACAATACAAAAGACGCTACAATTACAATGAGCTGGCTTCCCATGTTTTGGGTTACGTTAATCATCAGCTAACGGGAATGTCTGGTGTTGAATCGCAATATGATCGGTTTCTGCGGGGGCAGGATGGTATTCAACAAGTTCGTCGTGATAGTCGTGGTCGAATTAAAGAGTTTGTTGGGGCTCCTCGTAAGCAACCGATTCAAGGTCATACCATTCAAACGACTTTAAACGCTCAGGTTCAAGCTATTTTAGAAGATGAACTTCGTTTAGGTGTTGAACGTGCACGCGCTAAAAGCGGTACTGCTATAGTTTTGAATCCGCAGACAGGAGCTATAGTCGCAATGGCTAATTACCCATCTTTCAACCCGAATGCTCCCGGAGTATTAGAGGGTGAAAGCCGCAGAAATAATGCCATTGCAGATATGATTGAGCCCGGTTCGACCTTTAAGCTAATTACAGCTGTTGCTGCCATTGAGCAAGGTGCTGTTACAATGGATGAAATCTTCGAGACTCCTGATAACGGGCGTCGGCTCATTCACGGACAATGGATGCGTGATCACGATCCTTTGGGAACATTAACATTTCAAGAGGTAATTCAGCGTTCATCGAATGTGGCTACTGCCGAAGTTGCCATGCGATTGGAGCGGGATGTATTCTTTCAGTACGCACGTAATGCCGGATTTGGCACCACAACCGGCATAGATTTACCGGGTGAAGAGTCCGGACGTTTGAGAAGACCTTACGATTGGTCGCTTGTATCTTTACCCTGGATGTCAATCGGGTATGAGGTTCAGGCCACACCTTTACAGATTGCTTTGTCCTATGCGGCAATGGCAAATGGTGGGAAATTAATGCGTCCTTATGTGGTAGAAAGAGTCCTCGATGAAGCCGGGACTATTGTTCATGAAAATAATCCTTTTGTTACCAGACATGTTTTTTCCCCGGCTGCATTAGAACTACTCAAACCTGCCTTTGAAGGCGTTGTTACTTCTTCAGGTACAGCCCAATTTGCAGCAATAGACGGGTTACGTATTGCAGGGAAAACAGGTACTGCCCAAAAGTTTATAGATGGTCAATACAGAAACCGGTACCGTGCTTCTTTTGTAGGTTATTTCCCTGTTGAAAACCCTCAATACGTAACGCTTGTGTTACTTGATGAACCCCGTACATCCATTTACGGTGGATTTATGGCAGGACCAATTTTTAGGAATGTTGCCAATCGAATACTTGGTGTAGATCCGGCTATAAAACAATACATTTCCAAAGAAGATGAGCCTTTATTAGCGCTTCGTACTCCGAGGCTACAAGGAATGGATATCAATCAGGCATCAAAAATTTTAAATCACCAGAAATTGCCTTTTATGGTTAAAGGGAACGGGGATGTGATTTTATCACAAACGCCGGCTCCCGGGAGTGAATTAGAACCGGGACAGCCAGTTGAGCTAGTCCTTGGTACTCGTGAAAATGGAGAAAATCGAGTTCCGGATGTTACCGGGTTAAGTATGCGAGATGCCGTTGTAGTACTACAAAACGCAGGTTATACGGTAACAAGAAACGGGTCAGGTACCGTGTCGGCTCAATTCCCTGAAGGTGGGGCTATAATGCAAGCCGGCAGAAGTGTTACCATTCGTGGTCGGGTTTCAAGTATGGATCGACTTTTGATTGCAGGAGGTGGCCAATGACCAAAGAACGCTTTCTGCAAATCACCAATCCCAAAAATATTTATGGAGAAATTTTAACTCCAATTGAGCATGTAACATCCGATTCACGAAAAGTTCGTTCGGGTTCATGTTATGTTGCCATTTCCGGTTTTACCGTAGATGGACACGATTATATCAAAGAGGCGCATGAGGCAGGTGCCGGCATTATTATAGGTGAAAAAAATACCTCTGCAGACGGCTATTGCTATATACAGGTAGAAAACAGCCGTAATGTGCTGGCACCTCTTGTTTTCGAAACGTATGGAAACCCTCAGAAAAAACTTCGCTTTATTGGTGTAACAGGTACCAACGGAAAAACAACGGTATCAACCCTTATTTATCAGGCACTTTCAAATCTGGACTATAAAGCCGGTTTATTAGGAACCGTTAAAACGGTAATTGTGGGGGTTGAAAAAGAAAGTACACACACAACCGGAACGCCTGAGTTTTTGGCAGAAACGTTTAGCGAAATGGTTTCTAATCAGGTTGAATTTTGTGTGATGGAAGTTTCATCTCATGCACTTGATCAAAGAAGAACAGCCGGAATTTCTTTTGAAGTTGCAGTTTTTACAAATTTAAGTCACGATCATCTTGATTATCATAAAACCGTTGAAGCCTACCGTGATGCTAAGAAAATTTTGTTTGATGGACTTGAAAAAAATAGCACTGCAATTATAAATGCAGATGATGAAAATTCAGCTTACATCACCTCAAATACAAGTGCAACGTGCTGGGAATATGGGTTCAACTCCGGTTCTGATGAAATCCTCAAGAATGAATCTGACGGACTTATTCTTAAAGTCGATGATTCCATAATTGAAAGTCCATTATCAGGTTTGTTTAATGCTTATAATGTTTCGGCTGCATGGTTGGCTTTAAGAGCGGTTGGATGTTCACCTGCAAATGCATCTATAGCATTAAGTACGGCAACCGGAGCTGCTGGACGTCTCCAAAAGATTGAATCGAATACCGGAATTACAGTTTTTGTAGATTATGCTCATACACCGGATGCACTAGAAAACGTGGCATCAACCCTTAAGAAAATTAAAGGCAATGGGCAACTTATAACCGTTTTTGGTTGTGGTGGCGATCGCGATAAAACAAAGCGTCCGCTAATGGCAAAATCGGCATGTGCGCATTCCGATTTTGTGATTATCACTTCAGATAACCCGCGAACTGAAGAACCTGCCCGAATAATTCAGGAGATTTCGACTGGTATACCTTCTGAATACAAATCAAGTAAGGAAGTTGTTGATAGAAGCCTTGCCATAAGAGAAGCAATTAACATGGCAAAGCCGAATGATATTGTTTTGATAGCCGGGAAAGGTCATGAAACCTATCAAGAGATTCATGGTATTCGTCATCCGTTTGATGATGTAAAAGAGGTTGAAGCGGCACTTGCTCATAAACATGAGGAGGTGAGATAATGCTGTATTGGTTACTGGATTTAATAAACCAACGATTTGATCCACCTGGATTTGGTGCCTTCAACTTTATCACGGTTCGCGCGGCATTTGCAGCCGGTATGGCATTGCTAATAAGTATTTTTATCGGAAAGAAAATCATCCGTTTGCTGCAACGCATGCAGCTAAAGGAAAATATCCGAGAAGGTATCGGGCTGGATCACCATCTTGATAAGAGTGGTACCCCTAGTATGGGTGGAATCATTATTCTCATCGCAATTATAGTACCAACATTACTTTGGATGAAAATGACCAGCATTTATGGCTGGATGATTTTATTTGTGGTTATAGCGCTCGGAATTGTAGGATTTACGGATGATTACATCAAAGTCATAAAAAAAGATAAAGATGGCTTGATGGGACGATTCAAAATTGTTGGTCAGGTAACAGTTGGCCTCATTCTTGGTTTGGTGCTCTACTTTTATCCGGATTTTAGCGAATACAACACCATCAGTACCATTCCATTTATAAAAGATGCTAACATAAATTATGCTTTTTTAGGTGAATCGCTTGGATGGTTAATTTACATTCCTGTGGTGATTTTTGTTCTTACAGCTGTAAGTAATTCCGTGAATTTAACCGATGGCCTTGATGGATTAGCTGCCGGCACAACAGCTATTGCAGGAATGGCTTTAGGTGTATTGGCATACGTTTCCGGTCGTGTTGATTACTCAGGTTACCTCGATTTGATTTTTTTACCGGGTACAGGTGAGTTAGTAATTTTCTGTGCTGCTTTAGTTGGTGCATGCTTCGGGTTTTTGTGGTATAACACGTATCCTGCTCAAGTTTTTATGGGTGATACCGGTTCATTGGCTTTGGGTGGAGCTATTGGAGCAGTCGCATTAATGCTTCATAAAGAGTTGTTACTCCCCATTTTATGTGGAATTTTCTTTATGGAAACCCTGTCCGTAATCATTCAAACAACATGGTTTAAATATACAAAAAGGAAGTACGGTGAAGGACGCAGGGTATTTTTGATGGCACCCCTTCACCATCATTTTGAGAAAAAAGGCTGGGCTGAGCCCAAAATCGTTGTCAGGTTTTGGATTATAGCCGTGATGCTCGCAGTAATAACTGTAGTAACCCTAAAACTACGATGACCATTAACGTAACAAATAAAACAATTGTCATTGCCGGTGCCGCCAGAAGCGGGGTAGCGGTTGCTCTGCTTTTAAAACAGCATGGAGCCAATGTGTTTGTTACTGATAGTGGTATTATTCCCGCTCACTTTGTTGCAGAATTAGAAGCCAATAAAGTAGAATTTGAGCAACAGGGGCATAGTGCAAGAAGTTTTGAAGGAGAATTTTTGGTTGTGAGTCCGGGTGTTCCGGATGAAGCACCTATTGTGCAGCATTATTTACAAGCCGATAAGAAAGTTTATTCTGAAATAGAAGTTGGTTCATGGTTTACCAAATCCCGCATTGTTGCCATAACA
>PXCK01000022.1 GCA_003566635.1 Balneolia bacterium
AATTGTTCAATCTGTGAAAAAACTATTTGAGTCTTTGGTAAAGTTAGGCTACTTTATGTGTATAAAATTAATAAAATATACACATAAATGCGCACAAATATTGAAATAGAAGACCAATTAATGGATGAAATCCTGGAGCTTGGCACCCATAAAACCAAGAAAGAAGCTGTTCATGCAGGTTTAGTTTTATTATTACAAAGAGAGCAACAGAAGAAAATCAGAGATTTGAGGGGAAAACTCTCCTGGGAAGGAGATCTGGAATCATTCAGGGTCAACGATGATATTGGTTGATACTTCTGTATGGATAGATTACTTCAATGGGATTGCAAATAGGCAAACCGATTTATTGCATGATTATCTCGAAACAGAAGAAGTAATAATCCTTGATATTATTTTAGTGGAAATTCTTCAGGGGTTTAGAAGCGAAAAGAATGCTGTTATTGCTGAATCGTACCTAAAAGGATTGTCATGTTATCAATCACTTAACCCGGATAGTGCATCTATTGTATCCAAGCGATTTAGAGAGTTAAGGCGAAAAGGTATTACAGTTAGAAAAACTATCGACCTAATAATTGCGGGGTGGTGCCTTGATAACAATGTCCCTCTTCTTGAAAATGATAAAGACTTTTTGTTAATACAATCTGGATATCCGCTGAAGTTGGTGCGGAGTGAGTTTTGAGCCTGCCTGGCTGACCCCGTCAGGCATGTTTTGAGTTTATTTAATTTAGCTGGCTTAGTTACTAATAATTCGTATAAATATCTGATTCTATGGGCTATAAGGTGAATAATTATTTCATCCAATTTGAGATTAAGAAGTTAATTAATAACTAACGATGTAAACACCTTGAATTACCTAAAAACAGACTCAAAACTGTAAACTCCAAAAAAACTTAATCAGAGGGCTTATCGGGCATTGGGGCGCTGGCGTGGAATTGGTTGAATACGATTTCGGCATATTCATCCAGTAATTGCATTACGCGATCCCGGCTTTCAGACTTAATAATGGTTCCAACGTGATGTTTCTTATCGATTTTCCAGACTACTTCAGGCGCATTAAAAACCGATTGATCGGGGTGTTCGTAGCGTGCGAGTGAAACCATGATTCCGGTACTTGCAAATGGTGCTTCGGTAACTGTATAATCGAGCTTTTTTGCTGATGCCGTTTCAATCTTTGCCCATTCAGCCCATAAATTTACTCCTGTAGCGAATTCCACCATTTCAGCCAGATGAGCACCACCTACTCGACTTGATGTCTCCAGGAAATAAAACTGTTGGTCTTCATGGCAATGAATAAACTCGGTATGTGAGGCACTGTATCGCATACCGAACGCTTTCATCACTTCTGCATTGGCTTTATCGAGTGATTTATGCGTTTTGTCAGAACGGTCTAAAGTGATCGAACGAAAAATTCCGGCACCGTGAGCTACTTCAAATGGTGTACTCAAATATCGGGATGCCTGAGAAAAAACAACCTTGCTGTTAAAAGTAAGTGAATCCACATGATATACATCGCCGGGTTTAAACTGTTCTACCAAAAATCCGTGACGCTCGTCACCCAATCCGTTAATTACATTCCATAATTCTTCTTTACTGTGAACTTTTTTGATACCCATAGCGGAAGCCTCCGATCTTGGTTTAACAACCCAGGGAGCAGCGTGAGTATCAACAAAGCTGTTGATCTCGTCATTATTAAATAGTGGACTGAAAGCCGGCACACGTATACCCGCGTCTCTGGCTTGTATTCTCATGGCAAGTTTATCTCTAAAGTAGCGGGCAGTTGTTTGGCCCATTCCGGGAATACGGAACTCTTCTCGAATTGCAGCCGCTTTTTCCACGTCAAAATCATCTAAAGCTACGATTACATCAATTTTTCTGTCTTGCATCAACCAGGATACACCCTTAATGATATTATGAATGTTCTCAGGTGAATTATCATCCTTATCAATGTAAAATATTTCATCTATAGCATGTCGCGGCCATGGGTCGTTTTCCAATGCCTTACGCGTTAATAAATAAACGGTATTTCCCTCTTTTTTGCAGGATTCAAGAAAGGCTTCACCCTTAAAATAGGTTGATACACATAAAAACGTTTTGCCGTTTGTACTCATAGCTTAGAAGAATTTTGGTTGTGCTTAATCAAATTGAAAATCTACGATATTATTTAGCTAAATTCTTGAAAAATTTAGTCAGTAACTGAACTCCAAAACCTGTAGCATTTTTCATTTTACCAAATTCACTATCGGCAAAAGCCACCCCGGCCATATCAATATGCGCCCATTTCGGATGTTCATTTGTGAAATATTCAAGAAACTTTGCAGCAAAAATAGCTCCGGTTACAGGGCTTGGGCTAATATTTTTGATATCAGCTACATCACTACTAAGGTCTTTACCATATTCTTCCCAAAGAGGCATTTGCCACAGTTTTTCACCTGTTTCTAATCCGCAATCAAAAAGCTGCTTAGCCATTGTGTTGTCATTGCAATAGAGAGAGGCAGCAGAAAACCCAAGTGTGCGAACCGTATCACCCGTTAAGGTCGCCATATTTAAGAGATAATCGGGTTTGTGTTTTTTAGACAATAATGATAAGCCGTCGGCTAAAAGGAGTCTTCCTTCGGCATCGGTGTTTAAAATTTCGATGGTTTTACCGGAGTGAGAAGTTACAATATCTCCCGGTTTGTAGGATCTTGCATCTACATCGTTTTCTGAAAAGAGTAGTGCAGCAGTAAGTTTAACAGGGATTTTTAATTCAGCCGACGCAAAAAATGCCCCCAAAACTCCGGCGGCACCTCCCATGTCACTTTTCATATAGTGCATATTAGCCGATTGTTTAATAGAAATCCCTCCCGTATCAAAGGTGATTCCTTTTCCAACCAATCCGATATGCGGGCTGCCATCTTTTGTGCCATCATACTCAAGTAGTACAAATCGAGGAGGAACTTCACTACCCCGGCTGACCGCTTCTAAGCAACCAAGTTTATTTTTTTTGATATCGTTTTCATCCCAAACCGTACATGTAACTGCAAGATTTTTAGACGTTTTTCTGCAATAATCTGCGATGTATTCCGGCGTTTTAACGTGTGCCGGTGCATTTCCCAAATCCATCATATCCATTTGGTAACGCGTTTTTACGGCCGATTCCCGGCTAGTACTCATCGCTATTTTATTATTAGCGGAGTGAAATACCAACCTTTCAAAAGACACAGACTTTTCAGATGATGATTTAAACTTTCCAAGGTGATAAAACCCTTGCATAAATCCGGCTGTAATAGCTTCACTTAGCAGAGTAGTTTCATCTTTTCGGTGAGATATATCAACTAAAATTTCTTTATTAAACCTATTTTTATGTTTGAAAACGAAACTTCTAACGGTTGAAAAAACCTGATCATAGGTAAGGTTTTTTCCTAATCCAAGAACAAATAAACAGCGATCATGAAAATAAAAAGTCTCAAGTTCTCCTTTTTCACCCTTGAAGTGTTCAAAAGCACGCATATATGCTGTACCGCTATGCTTTGATACATAATCGGCTAGTTTTTCTTTTTTATAGGCAGTTGAGACCGGCAAAATGATATCACCTTGCCAGCTTTTAATTTCATCTAACGTTTGGAATGTCATAATAAATTAGTTTTCAAATAGCCACTCAACAGCACGTGGGAATTCCCGTGCCCATTCTTTTTCACTGTGAGTGCCAC
This sequence comes from Balneolia bacterium, assembly GCA_003566635.1. GTDB lineage: Bacteria > Bacteroidota > Rhodothermia > Balneolales > Cyclonatronaceae > PXCK01. Next base: position 3,690 of record PXCK01000022.1, read on the forward strand.
CCGGTTTAATAAATGTCTGTAATTGTATATTTGGGTTTTTCCCTTTAGCAACGGCTTTTTCAAAGCGTAATATTAAAGGCACCATACTAGCACCTTCATCATCACCACCGTATAGGTAGATTTTGCCTCGAAAATCCGGTGTTTCGTTCACAAATCGTTCAACAATTTCGGGTTTCACCCATAAGGAAGGAGAGAAGATGAGCAGTTTTTGATAGACTTTGGGATTAATCCGAGCTGCATATAAACTTACAAGTCCTCCCATGGAGCTACCACCTATACCGGTATGCTCAGGTTCGGGACGTGTTCTAAAGTTTGCATCAACCCAGGGTTTTAGGGTTTCGGCTAAAAAGCGTGCATACTTTTCTCCATCCCCAACACCTAAAACGGTTTCAGTAGAGGGGGTAAATTCAGCTATACGCTCACTTTCGGCATGGTCAATAGCTACTACTATAAACTCTGCTTTACCTCTTTCTGCAAGAAAGGCAAGTTTTTTGTCGAGCTCCCAGCTACCAAATGGAGCGAAGTCATCAAACAGATTCTGACCATCCTGCAGGTAAAGAACAGGATACTTTTTGTCAGATTGATGATAATCGTAAGGCAGGAGAGCCGTAATTCTTCTTGTCTTAATTAATTGTGGAATTTCAAACTTTTTATCGATGGTTGCGATGATGGGGTTGAATTCATCTTTATAAGCTTTACCGTTTACTTTCCATCCATAAATATGGGTACTGAATTCAGTTTGATTTTTTGGGTGGATGCGATTCGTGTAGTCATTTCCGTACTCATCAAAAGCGGCGCCGTTCCAGTTTTCCCGAGTGAATCTAAATTCGAGGGTATCAGGCCAATCCGGTTTAGGATTTAGAGTAATTTGGTAGGTGTGGTCGTCATTTTTTCTGAGTCGATAACTTTCGAGTCCGGGTTTCCAATCGTTGAAATTTCCGGCAATATAAACTGCTCTGTTGTCCTGTTGATTGGTAGTAATGGTAACATTAATCGGATGTAAATCAGAAATTTGTGTAGCCAAAAGAAATACAATACTAAGTAAAAAGGTCATGAATTATCAATCGCTAAAAATAAACTATTTCACGAATAAAAGGGCAAATTATTAATAAGTTCCGGGAGCACCAAAAGTGTTAGTTGCTTCAAATGTAGCTGTACCCGGGTGCCAGTAAATAGTGAGGTCATCGCTAACAGGTGTACCTTGGGAATCAAGAATCGCAACTTCAATTAAAATAGTTGGTAGATTGGATTCCGGGAGTGTGTGGTCAATCAAATTGACACCATAACCGTGCGGTGCGTTTTCCTGATCAATAATTTTGCGACCCAATTGGTTAAAAATACCTTCAGAAGTTATAGTAAGAATATCTGCCTGAACATCTCTTTCACCCGATTGCACTGTAAGCGATGTTACAGCCATTTCATATCCATATCCACGTAGGTTCTGTAAAATGGAAGAGTCTTTAATTAACTGAGCTGTTATAATTTCTGTTCGTGAATCTCCTGTTATATCTGAAGTAAAAAGTACATCTTCTATTAATTCGCTATCAGTACTCTCTACAGTATCTAACACCGTTTCCTCATCTGTTGATTTAAAAAATGAAGAGTTCATAGAAAGTGGGATTAAAAGTAATATGATTATTACTAAAACCCAGCCCCAGCGCATGCCGGATTTCTTTTTTGATTTTGAAGCCATATAGTAAGTCTACTTGTTTTTAAATATTTCTATAATATAATAAACAATAGGCGCAAAAATTAGAAACATAAAGATGGGAAAGCTAAACGTACCAATGGCGGTTAGGTAGCCGGTTGCTACCAGGTACGTTGCAATCATAATGTAATTGAATAGCAAGATTATAGAGAAGTTTAGCACACGCATCATTCTGGTTACATGGCTATAAATCCTCACGGCATTTTCTTCAGTTACAGTTACAGGGATATTCATTATATGTGGATACTTATTCAAAAGCCATATAGAAGGCTTTGCAAAACCTAAATCCAACCTAAGTTAATAAAATTCAATTGTTTAGGCTGTTTTTTAATGGTTTTATTTCGTATATTATATGGCAATTAACCAATTGATAATATTGAATGTA
>PXCK01000101.1 GCA_003566635.1 Balneolia bacterium
AAGCTGACTGCGTGCAATTTTTTTCATCTCATCATAAACAAGCGGCATCAGATCGCCCATTATATCTGTATCAAACCCTGCCTTTTGCTTGTTAATGACGGCCGTAACGTTGTCCATGAATGATTGTTTAACGATGAATGCTGCAGTTTTTTAAAGTATCAAAGAATTTAAGATTCAATTCTAAAATATAAACCCTACAAGAGCAATAAAATAAACGATTTATATACAATAGGTACACGAAATAATTGTGTGAATTGGCTCATAAGAGTTTTATGTCGACCACAATTCTTCAGTTTGTACATCATATTTGCAATTGGTTAGCCAACTGGCTGCATCATAATAAACTGTTTTGATAATTCATTAGTCGTTATGCACACTATAGTACAAGCTGAAAGTAAGAGCATAGTACGCCAATAAAAGGATATAAATTCAGTGTGTAAAGATAATATATGCTACTAATTAATTGAAAATTATATACATAACTAATTAAGTAAAAGGGGTACTTAGTACGGATTCCTTTTACCGGCAATGTGGTGTTTGTATCGTATTATAAAAAGTTGAAGTGAGAAACAGACCTACTTAGCTACAGATTTGCTCATCCATTAGTTATTCTGTAGGTCACAATGCCGGAAAATTCCTGTATAGTATCAATTTGGCAGAAAAAAAACAGAGAGATTTCAGGTTTTGATAAGAAATCAATTCGAAGCCGGCTGCTATTTACTAGCACTAAATCAGTTTGTCGGGATTTGGGAGGATATCAGGTTTTTATAAGTAGAAGTATTACTACATCCGTGATAACTGCTAATTGTAACAGTAATTAAACTCTCAATATGGAACAGTACATTGCTACGACAAAACAAATCACAGAAATTTTAAAGAAGGGAGCGGCAAGTAATAAACCTGCAGTAAGTTGGGCTATGATGAGTGTATTGCAAACCATGAAAATAGTTTTGATGCTATTCATTTTTATCGGTTTTGGTGCAACTATAGTTCAGGCTCAGGTCACCCCCGGAGATCCTGGCAACTTCATTACCGTTTGGGAGGCCAATTCCGATGGAGAAATTACCATTCCGGGTACAGGCTCTGGGTACGACTACAATATTCATTGGGAAAATACGGCTGATGAAACAGATAATGGTAATGCTGCCGGGGTGACAAGTTCTTCGTATATCATTGATGGGCTAATTGCCGGAGAGAACTATCGGGTAGAGATATCAGGTGATTTTCCGCGAATATACATAGATGACACTTCCATCAGAAGTTACATATTAGATGTAGAACAATGGGGTGATATTGAGTGGCAGTCGATGGTTGATGCATTTAATGGAGCTGAAAATCTTGAAGTTTCAGCGCAAGACACCCCGGATTTAACTTCGGTTACCAATATGGAGGGAATGTTTAGTGGAGCTGAATCAATGACTGGAGCGGGTGCGAACTGGGATTGGGAGACCGGCAATATCACATCAATGAGAAGGGTGTTTGACAATGCGGAAGTGTTCAATCAGGACATTAGTGGTTGGGATGTCAGTAATGTAGAGAATATGCATCGAATGCTTGAAAACTCAGGCTTATCCGTTGAAAACTATGATGCCACACTTATTGGCTGGGCCGCTCAAGATGTTACAGACAATGTGGAATTAGGAGCTTTGGGTCTTGAGTTTTGTGATGGCGCCGATGCCCGGCAGTCGCTCATAGACGATAATAATTGGGATATCACGGGTGATGAGCTGCAGGCCGGTTGTGATGAATTTGCTCCCTTTATAACCCTTTGGGAGGCCGACTCCAGCGGGGAGATTACCATTCCGGGTGAAGGTTCCGGATATGACTACAATATCTACTGGGAGAACACGGCCGATGCCACAGATAACGACGATGATAGCGGAGTAACAACGTCGTCATACACGATCACCGGGCTGACTGCCGGTGACACCTACAGAGTTGAAATTACCGGTGATTTTCCCCGAATATATATCAATGATGATGAGGATGTGAGAGAGTACATTTTGGAAGTGGAACAGTGGGGAGAAATTGAGTGGAGTTCGATGGAGATGGCATTTTTTGGTGCTGTAAATCTTGACATTTCAGCGCAGGATACTCCGGATCTTTCTTCAGTGACCAGTTTGGTTTTCATGTTCAGATTTGCCGAATCATTGACAGGAGAAGGCGCGAACTGGGACTGGGAAACGGAAAATGTAACATTAATGACCAGCATGTTTAATGGAGCATCCTCTTTTGATCAGGATATTGGTAGCTGGAATACGGAAAATGTTACATCTATGAACGCCATGTTTTCAAATGCCGGATCGTTTAATCAGGACATTGGTAGTTGGAATACAGAAAAAGTAGAAAATATGGCTTTCATGTTTAGCGGTGCGACTACCTTCAATCAGGATATTGGTAGTTGGAACACAGAAAATGTTGCCGACAAAGCTGCTATGTTTCTAAGTGCAAGCTCATTCAATCAGGATATAGGTGGTTGGGAAACGGATAGTGTTACAATTATGGCTTTAATGTTTGCAAACGCAGATTCCTTTAATCAGGATATTGGTGATTGGAATACTGAGCGCGTAGTAAATATGACTTCTATGTTTAATAGTGCGAGCTCTTTCAATCAGGATATTGGTGGTTGGAATACCCGAAACGTAATTAATATGCCACAAATGTTCCAAAATGCAAGCGCATTTAACCAGGACATCGGAGAGTGGGATACAGAAAACGTTACCAATATGGAAGGGATGTTTTTTGGTGCTGCTTCTTTTAATCAAAATATTGGTGAGTGGGACATCAGAAATGTTGAAAATATGAGAATTATGCTGAGTAATTCTGATCTTTCAATTGAAAATTATGATGCCACGTTAACCGGTTGGGCCGCACAAACTGTTCAGGATGATGTGGAATTAGGTGCAAACGGCCTTGAATATTGTAATGCCGAATCTGCCCGACAATCTTTAATAGATAACAGGAATTGGGAAATAACCGGTGATGACTTAGCAGAAAATTGTGAATCATTTGAGTTCATCACTGAAGTAGAGCTGACAGGTGATGAAGGCTGGAGATTTATGACCAGCCCGGTGATTGGTGAAACCTATGCAAATTTCCTGGCTCCAATTTGGACTCAGGGTGTTGCGGGATCGGATAATCCAAATGCTACTTTTTCTAATCTGTTTGTACTCGATCAGGATGAGTTTGAATGGAATTCGTCTTTCTTGATGGGCGATGAAATTGGTCCCGGTAACGCATTTATAATCTATGTGTTCAGTGATGATAATAACGATGGAATTTCAAACGGTTTTCCAAAAACACTTGAATCTTCAGGCGACTGGCTTGATCTGGACGGTAGTTTTGAATATGACGGACTTGGTTTTGATCCGGCCCAGGGCCTGGAAGGTGCGAGCCATTATCTTATTGCAAATCCGCATCCGATTACACTCAACTTTTGCGCATTTATGGAAATCAATATCGCTTCCTCAATAGATATTTGGGATCCTGCAGCCGGCGGCGGTAATGGGGATTACATTAATCATCATTGTGCTATGGATGATGTTCACATTGCGCCGTTTCAGGCGTTCTGGGTGCGAACTACAGATGAAAATCCGTCACTTGGTATTCCGGCGGAAGCTTATGTAACAGAGAGTGCGGATGGTTACTTCAAAGAGCAGAATAATGAACTGTTTCACATCGCTCTCGATGTTCACAATTCAGATCAACAATTCAGTAATCGGGTGAATATTCTCTTTTCTGATGAAGCAACAAATGGAATGGATTCATTTGATGCACCCAAATTAAGCCCTGAAGGCCTGGCGAATCACTATCTTTCATTTTATGCTTTAGATGATGAAAATCGTGGATACGCATTTAGAAGTCTGCCTGAATATTTTGGTGATGAGATAATAATTCCTCTTGATATTGTTGCAACAGAGTCGGATGAATTCACACTTACATGGAATCTGCCAGATGAAGCCATATATGCTGGGAACTACTACATTCGGGATAACAAAACCGGCGAAATTGTTGATTTATCAGTCGAAACGGATTACTCATTTGTTATTGAAGGTATACTTACAGATCGGGATAAAGAGGCTGAAAGCTATCTGCCTTCAGAATTGAATACAGTAGTTTTTGGCACTGATACATCCAGATTTGATTTAATCGTCACTCAGGAAAGCATGGACGGATTTGCAGATAAAAGTAATTTGCCCAATCAATTTGGCCTGAATCAAAACTATCCGAATCCATTTAACCCCACTACGGTAATTAGTTACGAAGTACCGGAACAGAGCCAGGTACGCCTTGATGTATTCGATATTACCGGGCGCCATGTAGCCACTTTGGTGAATGAACAGATCAATGCCGGCCAACACCAAATAACGTTTGATGCGAGTAATTTATCCAGCGGTGTGTATATGTATCGGTTGCAGGCAGGTTCTACTGTAATGACCCGTCAATTAACATTAATAAAGTGACACAGATCAAAAAGTGCAGAGCATAATTACGTTTTGCACTTTTATGATTCCTTAAAAAATTAACCAACAGATAAAAAATTATGAGTGATAATAAATTTGAATGGGAAAAACCACAGGTAACTGAAATTGAAATTTCAACCCATACTGAGCAGCTTTTTCCGCCGGAAGAACCTGAACAATCGTGATGGATATCTACAATCACAAATTAGTTTGATCACATACCTCTGAATTAAACTAAAAAATCCGTAAACAGAGTGCAGTTTGAAGGGCTGTACTCTGTTTTTGTATCCGGCGGGCCTATCGCTGAAAAAATTTTCCATTAGTCTCATTCTTTTTCAGAATACTGTTGATTTGAATCACTACATGATTTGAAAATTGATAATAACCTCATCGCTTTTCTGAAATAAATATCCGGACGATTGTCGGATTATGGGTTTGATTTTGGCTATTGATTATAGTGGTTCATTATACCCCATGATTAACTAAAACTTTACAAACTATCTTAAGAATGAAGCAAAATTATTTTTTCATCACATTATCCATCCTGTTTCTTGTATTTACAATCCTATCCTGTGGAGATTCATCTACATCCTCTGGCGATGAAGATAGAAACCGACAGCAGTTTGACCTTGTACTTCAATCGAGTGGCCAAAGTGTTGGTACTTTGGTATCAGAAGACGCACTCGAGGGAGACAATACCCTAACAAGTAGCGCTTTCTTTGTAACCATTACCATTACAGATTCAGGATTTACTCAGCCGATGACCGTATATCTTGACCATTCCAATGGCCGCTGCGGGATAGGTAATGTTTTTTCTGAAGAGCGAAGAGATCTTCCCTGTACCTATGAGCTCTTTTTAGATGAAAAAGAGGGTTTTCGGGTAATTGCCGAGGATGGGGATGGAGTTGTAGCTGTGCTTAATTTATAAACTAAAATCTATCTATTAAGAAAAAATGGGTATGACTGTTTCATCAAAAAATAGAATAAAAAATGGCTGGTTTATATTTGTAATCTCAATTACCGCTGTGGTTATGGTTTGGCACGGCTGCTCGGATTCACCGAGTTCTGCTGGTTCAAGTGATGACGATGATGATATTGTAACGACCATATCCTGTTCGGGGTTAGAATTGGGTGCCGAAAGCAGCGAGCCTGTTTCCTTTTTACCTGTTGAAGGTATAGTTCAAGGTTTAGGAAATGAACCTTTGGTTTGGATAGATGATGTTGACGATGAAGAGGCAAGAGTAGCTGCATTTCTTGAGAGAACTGATGGGGAAAATGCTACACTAACAGTTCCGTTTC
>PXCK01000059.1 GCA_003566635.1 Balneolia bacterium
CAAAAACTCATACCTGATAAAAGATATTCTTGAGTTTCAGCTTTTAAAGCGGTCGCAGGTTGTGATGGATCTTTTGAAGCTGATTGCGTTTCAAATTGGAAATCAGGTTTCGACTACAGAACTTGGCAGACAACTCGGGTTAGATAATAAAACGGTTCAAAGGTATTTAGACTTACTCGAGAAATCATTTGTTTTGGTTCCCCTGCACGGATTTTCAAGAAATCTTCGGAAAGAAGTTTCTAAAATGAACATGTATTACTTTATGGATTTGGGAATCAGAAATGCAGTAATTGCCAATTTTAATCCCCTTAATCTGCGCAATGATGTTGGCCAATTATGGGAGAATTTTCTTTTCATAGAGCGAATTAAGCGAAATGAGTACATGTCACACAGGCCGAATTATTACTATTGGCGCACGTATGATCAAAAAGAAATCGACTTGATAGAAGAAAGCGGCGGCAGGCTAAGAGGTTTCGAGTTTAAATGGAAACCTATCAGAAAAACGAAACCGCCCAAAGACTGGCTTAAAACATACGATAATGCATCGTGGGAATTAATAACCGAGCAAAATTATAGGGAGCTTATACTTGGCAAATAAAATTTGAGGCACTATTTTGTTTAAAAATAAAGTTTTAAAGAGAATAGACATGCTCAAAATATCGACTATATATCCTGCCTTAATTTTATTTTGCTACATTCTAGGTTTTAGTTCTCCACTCGCCCAGACATCATTTATTGATATTGAGCACCCATTAACGGCAGGTGCCGATCGTTACGACTCTGAACTTATTGCCGGTGCTAATGGTCATATTTTTATAATTGATAATGAAGGGTACCTACTTAGATCAATAGATAACGGGTTGTCATGGGAATCTATTGAAACACCGTTTCAGGGTTACGAGATGTATGGGGCGGAAGGATCCCACCAAGGTATTTTGGTTGTTTCATCTGACAAGTATGTGCCCGGAGAAGGAGCGGGCAATACATGGGTTTCTTTAGATAATGGATTGACTTGGCAAGGGCTCGGCTATTTGGTTTCCGGCCATTATACCTACGATCCATCAATTTGGGTTAAGCCCGAATCAATAACCATTAAGCGTGTTGAAACAGAATTCGGTCTTGGCACGAATTTTTATACCATTTACGACTATGATGATGATTGGACAACCGATATGGGCGGTCAGTATGTAATGCCCAATGGAAACGAGATGAAGATTTTACAGTACTCAGGTCAAGGGGCATGCTACACAGTTTGCAGTTGGTTGCTAATTGTTAAGCAAGATGACGAGGATATACTCATACCTGTGTATGAAGAGGACGGTGAAGAGATTATGAATTTTGTCATTCGTGATGTGGTAATATTATCTGATGAACATTGGGTGCTTTCAACAAGTTTAGGTATCCATATTACGGAAGATGGAGGGCAAAACTGGACTGTTTATGATGAAGATAGCTTTCGGTATACTTATAACATAATACGAACAGCCTCCGGAAAGATTTTTGCCGAAACAATTTATTCGGTTAATGAACGCAGGCTTTTTGAATCCTCAGATGATGGAGAAACGTGGCTTGAAGTTAATCTTGAGAACAATCAATCTGTATTGCCATACTGGTTTGGTAGGTTTGTAATGTCTTCTAATGGATATCTATACATTTATCATAAGTATAGCTGGTCTAATTATATATTACGCTCCGAAAATTTTTTCACATCTACAGCTGATGAGAGTGTACTTAATCTCCCTAAATCAGTTAAACTTCACCAAAATTATCCGAATCCTTTTAATCCCTCTACTATCATATCTTTTGATTTAGCTACCCCGGCTTATACAACATTAGAAATTTATGATATTCAAGGCAGGCTTGTAGAACGTGTTTTTAGCAATACTTATATGCAAGAAGGAACACACAAGGTTACCTGGAATTCAGGAAGTCATGCAAGTGGAGTGTATTTCTATAGAGTACAGGTAGGAAATGAAGTCCTTTCTCAAAAAATGCTGCTGATTAAATAGTAGTTTTTGCTATTGCAAAGTCCTGAAACATTAAGATAAAAGGTATAGGCTATTATTGCTTACTTTATAAGTATAAAAAATAATAGTTTATATAAAATAAAATTTTTAATAGCAGTGTTTTTTACCCCGAAAATCGTAAATAAAACTTTCATTTTTCAGGGTAAATTAATATTTTTACCCCGAAAATCGTAAATAAAACTTTCATTTTTCAGGGTAAATGATAGATCGTATTGCAAAAAACTTGTTGATGGAAGACATGGATAACTTTCCCGCTGTTGCCATTACAGGAGCACGGCAGGTTGGGAAAACTACATTGGCTCAGCAGGTGGGTGAGAGCCTGGGAAGAAACTATGTGTATGTCGACCTGGAATACCCCGACGATATAGCCAAAGTTCAAAACCCGGTTATGTTCTTTAAGTCTCATGAAAATGATTGTGTTATTCTTGATGAAATCCACCGAATGCCGGAACTGTTTCCGGTTTTAAGATCAATAATTGATAAGAATAGAGCTAATGGCAGATTTATTATTCTTGGTTCAGCGTCTCCATCTTTATTAAGAGACAGTTCAGAGTCGCTTGCCGGCAGAATATCTTATAATGTGCTTCATCCACTATGCTTGCCGGAGGTTTCGGCCGGCACGACTTGGAAAGAACTATTTATCAAAGGTGGTTTTCCCGGTTCGTTGTTTGCAAGATCAGATAAAGCGAGCATGAGATGGCGATCAAGTTTTATACAAACGTATTTAGAGCGTGAACTGCCGGTTCTTGGCCTCGATAGCGATGTAAGCATTTTGAGAAAACTTCTGCTTATGCTTACTCAATGCCAGGCAAGTACATTAAACACACAAACCCTTGCAAACTCCCTGGGGGTGTCGCGACCAACAGTTGCCCGTTACATCGATTTTATGGAAAAGGCGTATTTACTATTTAGAATTGAGCCGTTTTATGTGAACATTAGAAAGCGTCTGGTAAAGAGTCCAAAAATTTATCTTTGTGATAGTGGAATTTTCCATTCTTTAATGGGAATTCAATCATTAGACAGCCTTGTTGGACATCCATCGGTTGGTGCATCATGGGAAGGGTTTGTAATACAGCAAACCCGAGCTGTTTTACCACCCGGTTATGATATTTGGTTTTTTCGCACTCATGAAGGAGCAGAAGCCGATATCGTCATTTCAATAAATGATGAACCAAAAATATGCGCCGAAATAAAGTGGACAAATGCTCCCAAGCTGTCCAAAGGGTTCAAAAATGTGATTTCATATTTATCAACACCCAATAATTACATCATTACACCGGATGCAGATTCATACCCGGTTGACGAAAAAGTTTGGGTTACAGCTCTGGCTCCTTGGCTGGAAACGGTGCAAAATCTTTAGCGTTTAATTATCTGTAGATTTATTATCCTACATATTTATCCCGAATTATTCACAAAAGTATGAAAAATATATTTTATACTATTGGAAATATTAGATATATACAATTACCGTACTCACTCAATTTTGGGTGTGTTTGAAATGCTGCACTCCGAGCGAAGCGATTCCCGCGAAGCGAAATTTCCATGTTAGCTGCGTTAAAGATGAAAAAGTCATGCTCATGGTACTAAGGTACCCCTCCGCTGATTTTCCACCTTCGCCTTGCTAACAAGAAAATTTCTTGGTGAATAATCCGGGTTATGTTACCATTTTTCACAAATGAATCCATTTCGGTTATTTATATTCTCCGGTATCCATTAAAAAAAACATCAAACTTAATTATGAAGAAACTACTACTCACTACAATTCTTGTACTTTTTACTCTTACGGCGACATATGCACAGTCGCAATCAGAAGTAATTGACAGAATTGTTCAGGAAGCAAACGAAAACTCACATCTTGAAGAATTAGGCCACTATCTTATGGATGTTGTTGGCCCAAGATTGGTTGGAACACCGCAAATGCAACATGCCCACGATTGGGCGGTTGAAACATTTCAAAGCTGGGGAATCCAAGCTGAAAACCAACAATTTGGTGAATGGAGAGGTTGGGAACGTGGTATAACACACGTTGATATGATATCTCCACGTGTGGTAACTCTGGAAGCTATGCAACTTGCATGGAGCCCGACAACCCCTGAAGGTGGCGTCGAAGCCGGGATTGTTATCATTCCCGATGTTTCTAGTGAAGCCGAATTCCAGGCATGGTTACCTAATGTAGAAGGGAATTTTGTAATGATTTCTATGCATCAGCCAACCGGGCGTCCGGATCATAACTGGGAGAAATTTGCAACTGAAGAGTCTTTGGCAAGCATGAGAGAGCGGAGAGTTGCAGAAACCAGAGCATGGAATCAAAGAATTTCGAATGCAGGTCATAACCAGCGTTCGTTAATATCAGCGCTTGAAGAAGCCGGTGCTGTAGGAATTTTAATGTCAAATTGGAGTCAGGAGTTTGGTATCAACAAAGTTTTTGGCGCAGCCACACAATCTATTCCTCAGATTGATATTCTTCTTGAAGATTATGGCATGTTGTTCCGTATGGTTGAAAGTGGACACGAACCCGTGATCAGAGCAAGAGTTGAATCAGTTGATCATGGAGTTGTACCGACATTTAACACAATAGCGACAATCCCCGGTACTGAATTACCTGATGAATATGTAATGCTCTCTGCTCACTTCGATTCATGGGATGCCGGAACCGGAGCGACCGATAATGGAACGGGTTCTATTTTGATGATGGAAGTTGCCCGAATCCTGCAAGAAGTTTACCCAAATCCGAAACGTACCATTAAAATTGGACTTTGGGGAAGTGAAGAGCAAGGGTTAAATGGTTCACGGGCTTTCGTAGAAGACAACCCGGAAGTAGTTGAAGGGCTTCAGGTACTTTTTAATCAGGATAATGGAACAGGTCGGGTAGTGAACATAAGCGGCCAAGGGTTTCTACATGCATACGACTATATAGGTCGTTGGTTGAGTGCTGTTCCACAAAATGTGCGCCGCCATATTGATACAACATTCCCGGGAATGCCAAGTGGTGGGGGAACTGACCATGCTTCATTCGTTGCGGCCGGTGCTCCAGCATTCAACCTAAGTGCGTTGAACTGGGATTACCGCACAGTTACCTGGCATACCAATCGTGATACTTTCGATAAAATTGTATTTGATGATGTGCGCAACAATGCAATTCTAACAGCTATACTTGTTTATATGGCAAGCGAAGACCCGGAGAGAACATCTCGTGAACAAAGGGTAATGCCGATCAACCCAAACACAGGTCAACAAATGAATTGGCCGCCCATGCGTACACCGAACCGCAGAGGTGGCTTAGACTAATTTTTAATTTTTGCATTAGTATTAATGGGCAACTATCGAATGGTAGTTGCCTTTTTATTTTTATCAATTATGTAACTCTCTGATACTGAATATTGTACAGCCATTATTAAGATTAGATAGTCATTTATCCCCTACAAATAGATTGACATTTGGTGTTAAAAAGTGGTAGATTTGTTGTCCGCTGAAGCTTGAGTGCGTTTTTGATAAAAGGGCGTTTGAGAGTAGTTGGCGGCGACTTTGGGGGTGCCGGCGGCCGATATCGTATTGATTATGGTTACCTTAAGCATCCGGGTTGAACGGTAGTTGAACATTGTTTCAATTATTTTTAAAACCAGAGTTGACTTGGCTTCAAAACTTTCGTATCATTGAAGTCTGCCAACAAAACGGTTGGCACGTTCTTTGAGACACTGACAAATAGACAGAAGATCGCATAGCGAAAACCAATCA
>PXCK01000065.1 GCA_003566635.1 Balneolia bacterium
AGAGTTCGGGCGGTTACCATCTGCGGCTGAGTTAGCCGAAGTGCTGGGGCTGGATGTAGATGAAGTTTCGGATGCCATACGGCTTTCGGGTCGGCATATTTCTGTTGATGCTCCCTTTGCTCACGGTGAAGAAAACAGCTTGCTTGATGTCATTCAAAATGAGCACACCCCCGAACCTGATGATGAATTAAATAAAGACTCGCTTCGAATTGAGATAGAACGGGTTCTTTCAAAGCTTGAAGGAAGGGAAGCGGAAATAGTCAGGCTCTATTTTGGTATCGGGAGGGAGCATAGTCTTACGCTAGAAGAAATTGGGGATAGATTTGAATTAACCCGCGAGAGAGTTCGGCAGATTAAGGAAAAGGCGCTGCGTAAGCTCCGTAGACAAGACAAAAGTGAAGCTTTAAAAACGTTTTTGGGATAGCTCCAAATCTTTAAGTTACAATAGGAATTTCATCCCATTTCGTAGTATAAGAGGGTGACTTGAATTCCTGTTTCATTTTCCATTCGGCATGGGTTCCGCTTCCACCAAAGAAAACCGTGTTGCGACCAAGTTTTGCATTAAGATGATCAAGCTTGCGCATAAGCTCATGTCTTTTTGAATCTGCCGAAGTAGAATCAAATAAATCCGACTGTAAGGCTGTTTCCTCAGTAATAGCGGTTATCATCACTCCGGCCTTATGGTATCGAATTCCTTGTTCATAAATTTTATCTAAAGCTAACGTCACACACTTTAAAAACGTAGTGGTATCATTGGTAGGCTCGGGAAGGCTCACATGATAATTCTGCTTAATATATTTCTCGGTTTTTGAAAACCTGTTCGTTTTAACGAATACGCTTATTTGAGATGCAGCTGATCGTTGCGAACGCAACTTTTCGACAGCCCGGGAAGTGTAGGTAACTAAGGCTTCACGAAGTTGTTCTTTATCACTCACAGGAACTCCAAAAGAACGAGATGACAAAATCCCTTTTCGGGGCTGAACTACATCTTCCAGTTCAATACATGGCGTACCTCTTAACTCCCAAACGGTTCGCAATCCGGTAACCTTCAAGTTCTTTTTTACCCAGGTGTCAGGGGCATTCTTTAAATCCAAAGCCGTGTCAATCCCATGATTGTGTAGTAGTTCAGCATAATTTTTTCCGATCCCCCATACATCATCAACCTGTACCTGATGTAGCCATTTGTCTAAACTTTCAAGTTCCATAGTTGCACAAACGCCATTGAATGTTCCATTCTTTTTGGCAATTCGATTGGCAACTTTAGCCAATGTTTTGGAAGTAGAAATGCCAACAGAAACCGGAATCCCTGTCCATTGTTTTACTTTTTGTCGAATTTTGGTTCCAAGTTCGTTCCACGTTTTCCCTTTGGGTTTGGTGAGTACCAAAAATGCTTCATCTATAGAATACATTTCCAACTCATCGGTGAACTGGCTTAATGTTTCAAACACCCGACGGCTCATATCGCCATACAGAGCATAGTTTGATGACAACACATAAACCCCGTGTTTTTCAAATTCACGCTCATATTTAAAAGCGGGTGCACCCATCGGTATTCCTGCTTGCTTCGCTTCCTCAGACCGTGCTATCACACAACCATCATTATTCGATAAAACTACAATGGGTTTACCTCTCAACTCCGGTTTAAATACCCGTTCGCAGGAGGCATAAAAATTGTTGCAATCAATCATTGCAATGTAGTATTTATCCTTGTTGAGCGTCTTCATTGAGCTATAATTTGTTGATTACGTACGTTACCACGCCCCAGATTTCGAAATCAACTTCGTCTGTAATGTGGATGTCAGCAAATTCGGGATTTTCGGATACGAGCCAAACCTGCCCATCTTTTTTGTTCAAGCGTTTAACGGTGAATTCCCCATTTATCACTGCAATAACAATTTTTCCGTCAACAGGAGTGATGGCTCTGTCAACTATAAGTATATCGCCGGAGTGAATACCGGCGTCTATCATGGAGGAACCTTGAACATTTACAAAAAATGTTGCAGCCGGATGCTTAATGAGCAACTCATTTAGATCAAGTTGTTTCTCAAGATGATCTTGTGCAGGGCTTGGAAATCCCGCCTGCACCGATTCTGCGAAATATGGATATGAATCCCGACTATTTTTTAGCGGTTTCGAAATACCGATAACTTTCATGTTTAAAAATCAGGAAGATTTTTTTGATAAAAACTTCATTACTGGTTTTTCAACAAAAGGAAAATATCGGCTCAATAGTTTCAGGGTTTTTAACTTTAGTGTTGGAACCCAGTGCACTTTTTTCGTTTGTACGGATTGCCAAACCACTTCAGCAATTTGTGAAGGCACCAACTTTGCACCAAACTTTTCAAGCGTTCCGGCTTTGTGTTCCTGCGAGCTTACCATTCCGGTATTTACATATAATGGCATAATGTCTGTTACATGAATATTGTGCCTTTCAAGCTCAATATTTAAGGCTTCAGTAAGTCCCTTTACTGCAAATTTGGAGGCAGAATAAACCGATAAATCCGGTACGCCGTACATAGCAGAAGCAGATGACATACTGATAACCGTTGCATTCGGCGTGCGCTTAAGAAGCGGCAAAGCCTTGTAAATCCCAATTATGACACCTTCAACATTTATTCGCAACGTAAGAATTTGCTGATCGAGGGGCACATCATCTAAAGAGCCCATTCTCATAATCCCGGCACAATTAAACAGCGCATGCATCAATCCGTTAGTTTGATTACTAAATAGCTCAATGGCATCTTCGTAGCTTTTTTCGTCGCTTACATCAAGCTTACCATAGCATGATGTATCATTGCCAATTTGTTTGGATAGTTGTTTAACCCCATCTTCATTCAAATCAAACAGGCCCACAAACCAGCCTTTTTCTGCGAATAGCAGAGCGGTTTCCTTGCCAATGCCTGATGCTGCTCCCGTTATAAAAATACTTTTTCGTTGTACATTCATATTCCCACCTTTTTTAAGGTATGCGTGGATATTTTTTTGAGTCCCGGTAATCAGGCTTTCTTTTTTCTAAAAAAGCTGTTTTTCCTTCGTTGGCTTCGTCTGTCATATAAGCAAGTCGGGTTGCTTCTCCGGAAAATACTTGCTGACCGACAAGACCGTCATCAACCAAATTAAAAGCAAATTTTATCATTTTAATGGCTGTTGGGCTTTTTCCTAAAATTTCATGAGCCCATTCATATGCCGTTTCTTCGAGTTTATCATGGGGTACAACTTTATTAACCATACCCATTTCATAGGCTTCCTGAGCAGAATAATTCCTGCCAAGGAAGAAAATTTCACGCGCACGTTTTTGCCCGATTTGTCGGGCCAGAAGAGCTGAACCAAAACCACCGTCAAAACTTGCTACGTCGGCATCGGTTTGTTTAAAGATTGCATGTTCTTTACTAGCAATGGTCAAATCGCAGGTAACATGGAGGCTGTGCCCACCGCCAACGGCCCACCCGGGCACGGCACAAATTACTACTTTGCTTATAAATCGGATTAGGCGCTGAACCTCGAGTATGTTCAAGCGCGGTACACCATCATCACCATAATACCCGGCCTTACCTCGAATACGCTGATCACCACCCGAACAAAAAGCATAAACGCCATCTTTGGCAGGCCCTTCGCCTGATAAGATGATGACCCCAATATCTAAATCCTCGCGAGCGTCGAGTAGTGCCTCATAGAGTTCAAATACTGTTTTTGGACGAAAAGCATTTCTAACTTCCGGTCTGTTAAATGCTATGCGGGCAACTCCATTTGATTTTTTGTAGGTAATATCTTCGTATTCTTTAACGGTTTTCCAGTTCATAATTGGGCTTAATGATGAATATTTCTAAAATTTATAATTTCTTTAAGATACAAATCCGGCCGTTCTAAATGAATTCTATGTCCTGCCTTAGGAATGATTTTTTGAGTAGAATTTGGGATGATATGGTTCATTTCCTTACCAACTCGGATAAACTTTTTATCCGCCTCTCCATTTAAAATCAATACCGGTAAAGTGATGCTTTCCAGTTCGTTTTTTACGCATGGCATAGAACCCGTACCGTATGCTCTGAGGGCTGATGCCAGACCACGAGGGTCTTGACTCTTTCTAATTTTATTGCTGAATTCTATGAGTTTTGATGCCGGGGGAGTTGGAGTGTCGAATACCGGTTTCAGTGGCCATTCGGTTACAAAAGAATCAAAGTTTGATGTTATGTGTTGGGCAAGAAGTTCATCACTTTTTCTTCTTTCTTCTGCCTCATTACTATCTTCAATACCGTAAGTTCCACTTTCAAGAATTAAACCTTGAATATCTTCTGGAAATGCAACTGTTAAGCTTAACGCAATGCGTGCGCCCATACTGTACCCATATAAAAATATTTGCTTAAGATCTAAGTCTTGAAATACCAAATTGAGATCATCACAAATAGATTGAACATCAAATCTATTTTCAGAAATGATGGACTGTCCATGACCCGGTAAATCAATTCGATAGATAGTAAAGTGTTTTTCTAATTCGGTTAGAAGGTGTAGGAAAGAACGGGAATCACCACTAAAACCGTGCAGCATAATCAGGCTTGTATCGCCTGAGCCGGTTTTATAAATAGCATATTTACTGCTTTTAGCTTCTATGATTTCCGGAATAGACTCCACAATTGTTTTCGTTCGTTCATAGAAGCAGCAGGGTCGGTTATACAATTCAGAATTAGGACTTTACTATCACTCGATATGAAAGCCTTAGTGCTAGTTTCGAGTTCATTAATTGTTTTAATTGAATGGGCATCTATTCCATAAGCAGTGCAAAGTTTATCAAAATCAACAGTTTGTGGAGTTTCAAATAAAGGGGTATAAACTGACTCATACGCAGCAATTGGCAACATTTTAAAAATGTTTCCCCCATTATTATTAACTACATAGATGATGATTTTTTCGCCATTATGGGTTGATAGATTTAGTAGCGCATTGGTGTCATGCAGGAAAGCTAAATCACCTGTAAGAAGAACCAATGGTTTTTTTCCGGATGTTGCAATTCCGTGTGCTGTTGATGTTATTCCATCAATACCGCTGGCCCCCCGGTTATGCCAAACTTCTGAAAATCCGAACGCAGTAGCGAATAAATCGATATCACGAACGGGGAAGGAATTTGAAACAAACAAATTCCAGTTTTCCCCGAAATAGTTACCTGCAAAATGGGAGATTTCACCGTCGGTCAAAAAACCTTTAGAAATTGAAAAGAGATGGTTAGTTGCTTCTGCAAGCGACTTTTCCAGATTTTTCCAATCAGATAACCAATGGTTATAATCATTTATTAAAACGACGGATGTCTCCGGAACATCATTAAGTTCGTAAGGCAAACGAATAAACGTATCAGCAGAAAAATTCGGATCAGGTTTTATGTGTTGATGACTTATACACCATTGTTCTACATCTTTATTCTGTTTGAGGTATTGATTTAATCCTTTGGAGACAGGTGGGATTCCTATTCGTATGATAAAATCAGGTTTTCCCAATCCGGTATGGTTTCCTTTGAGAATTCCTTCATAGCTCTTAATGACATTCTCATTGGAAAAGTGTCGGATTCCGGAAACCGATTCTGCCAAGACCGGAATATTGGTTTGCTCAACAAGCCATTTTGTAATCATTGTTTCGCTACCATTCTGAATTGTAGTAGGGCCCGGAATTAGGATTGGACGTTCACTTTTATTAAGGCGAGAAACTAAATTATCGAACCAGGATAAATCAGAAAAATCACTGTGATGAACAAGCCGCTTAGG
>PXCK01000178.1 GCA_003566635.1 Balneolia bacterium
CAGGATATTGGCAGCTGGGATGTAAGCCATGTTGAAGACATGTCGTTTATGTTTTCCATAGCAAGTAATTTTAACAGCGATATTGGCGATTGGGATGTGATTAATGTGTCTACGATGAGATATATGTTTGATAACGCCGAAAGTTTTGATCAGAATCTTAACAGCTGGCAAACGGGAAATGTGACAAACATGGTAGGGATGTTTTATTTTGCTTCCGGGTTTAACGGTAATATCAATAATTGGGATGTGAGCAGCGTTACTGCTATGGATGCTATGTTTTTTGAGGCCTCATCCTTCAACCAAAACCTCTCCGGCTGGTGCGTGGATCAGATCGGAAGTGCACCTACGGGTTTCGATTCAGGCGCCGATGCCTGGACGCTCCCCCGTCCCGTTTGGGGCAGCTGCCCGAACCCCGATTTTTTCCTTGCCGCTAATGACGTTACGGTAGTTTGTACCGACGCCCAGGTTGGCGACCGGGGTACCGTTGGCGGCACCACCTACACCAAGCGTGACCGCGACGGTATCATCGCACTTAGAAATAGTGACCCAAACAACCCGGAATTGGCCACGACCTGTACCAGCGGGATAACAGAAATGGACGGCCTTTTTGCCAGCAAATCTGACTTTGATCAGGACATAGGCAGCTGGGATGTTAGTAACGTTACTACAATGTTTGCCATGTTTACAAATGCCACAGGCTTTAATCAGGACTTACCAAACTGGCAAACGGGTAATGTGGAAAATATGAGGTCGATGTTCCAGGGTGCAACAACATTTAATGGCGAAATAAGCAACTGGGATGTTAGTAATGTTAATACAATGTATGCTATGTTTTTGGAAGCAGCATCTTTTAATGGTGATATATCCGCCTGGCATGTTGGTAATGTTAGCGATATGAACTTCATGTTTATGGATGCTGAAAGCTTCAATCAGGACTTGCCGGACTGGCAAACTGAAAATGTGGAAGTAATGGGTAGTATGTTTTTTGGGGCGACTGCTTTTAATGGAGATATTAGCAGCTGGGATGTGAGTAGCGTTACTAATATGGGTACCATGTTTATGAATGCCGAAAACTTCAATCAGGACTTAAGCAGCTGGTGCGTGGATCAGATAGATAGCGCCCCATCATTTTTTGATTTTAACGCCACCGCCTGGACCCTCCCCCGCCCAGTTTGGGGTACCTGCCCGGTTGTAAATCCCGATTTTTTCTTTGCCCCAAACGGGGTAACAGTTGTGTGTACTGATGCAGCAGTTGGCGATACCGGAACAGTTGGCGGCATCACCTACACCAAACGCGACCGCGACGGTATAATCGCACTTTTGGATGATGATGAAAACAACCCGGAAATTGCTGCCACCTGCACCAGTGGGATAACGGATATGGAATCCCTTTTCCAGACCAGAGGTACTTTCAATCAGGATATTGGCAGCTGGGATGTAGGCAATGTGACCGATATGAGCGATATGTTTTCTGGCGCTGAGTCTTTCAATCAGAATATTGGCGACTGGGATGTTAGCAGCGTAACCTATATGAGCAATATGTTTCCAGGTGCGATTGAGTTCAATCAGGATATAGGTGGCTGGGATGTAGGCAATGTGATGGAGATGCGCAATATGTTTTTAGCCGCCGAGTCTTTCAATCAGGATATTGGCAGCTGGGATGTAGGCAATGTGACCGATATGAGCTTTATGTTTTTTGGCGCCGAGTCTTTCAATCAGAATATTGGCGACTGGGATGTTAGCAGCGTAACAAATATGTTTAGAATGTTCAGAGATGCATCATCCTTTAACCAAAACCTCTCCGGGTGGTGCGTGGATCAGATAGCAACAGAACCGTCCGATTTCGATACAGGCGCCACCGCCTGGATCCTTCCACGACCTTTTTGGGGTACCTGCCCGGTTGTAAATCCCGATTTTTTCTTTGCCCCAAACGGGGTAACAGTTGTGTGTACTGATGCAGCAGTTGGCGATACCGGAACTGTTGGCGGAATCACCTACACCAAACGCGACCGTGCCGGGCTGGATGCTTTAGAAGCTGACAGCGATGGTCCGGGATTATCCACATCCTGTACAAGTGGAATAGTGGATATGTCAGGTTTATTTGATTTTAGTAATGTTTTTGATTTGGATGTAACAAGCTGGGATGTAAGCAGTGTTACGAATATGGCAAATATGTTCAGGGAAGCACAAAATTTTTCACTGAATTTCAATAATTGGGATGTGAGTAATGTTACTGATATGAGTAGTATGTTTGCGTACGAAAATCAGATTTCTTTCAACCCGGCTGTAGAAGATTGGGATGTGGGAAACGTAACAAATATGAACGCTATGTTTTTGAACCTGGATACATTTGATCGTGATATTAGCGGATGGAATGTAGAAAATGTGGAAAATATGAGTTCCATGTTCGAAAACGCTCAGGCATTTAACCAGGATATAAGCGGATGGGACGTAAGTAATGTAACCACTATGAGTCGAATGTTTTACTTCGCAAGTTCATTTAATCAGAATATTGGGGGATGGATTGTTGAAAGCGTAACCGATATGAGCTTCATGTTTTATGAGGCCGGTGTTTTCAATCAGGACATACGCAGTTGGGATGTACAAAATGTATTGACAATGGAATCTATGTTTAATGAGGCCACTAATTTCAACCAGGATATAGGAAATTGGGATGTAGGGAATGTTACTAACATGGATTCAATGTTTGAGTTTGCCGAATCCTTCAACCAAAACCTCTCCGGCTGGTGTGTCGATCAGATCAGCAGCGAGCCAACTGATTTTGACAATGGTGCAGATGATTGGACCCTCCCGGACAGCCGCCCCGTCTGGGGCACCTGTCCCGATGCTGTATTTACAGCTTCGCTGCCCGGCCCAAACGAGGGCTGGCGAATGTTGGGTGTACCTGTGGCTGAAGCAACCTACGGGGAGTTTTTTGCCAATGTTTGGACACAAGGCTATAGTGGAGCAAATTTTGCCCCGGGCGATCCAAATATCTTCTATTTCGACGAAACGGATCGTGATAATAGCCTTGGGGGATATGTTGTTCCACAGGCTTCATCCAATATTATAGGAAGCAGTGCCAATACAGGTTTTGATAATGCCGCTCACGGGGTCATGGCCTATATATTTGCAGATGATAACTTCGATGGTACGCCCAATTCATGGCCAAAAGCACTCCCGGTTGAAGGATCTGTATTCTCCGGCACTATTAATCGTACTCTCAGTCAAACCTCCGGCACCGACGGTTTTGACGGCTGGCATATTGTCTCCAACCCTTATCAATTTACTGTCTCCTGGAGTGATATTTTTGATGATGCAGATACCGAAGACATAAATGCCAATATTTTTGTGTGGGATGCAAACCGCGATGGTGGTGCTGATTACATTGTAACATCTGATGCATTGAGTTTCGACGAGTGGGACGGTTTGATTGCCCCTTTCCAAGGTTTTTGGGTGCAAGCTGTTGACGATGATGCAACTTTGAGTTTTAAACCTTCACACCAAGCTGCAACCGAAGCCGATTTATTAAATACCGTCGAGAATCCGATCATTACACTCGGTTTGAATAGCGAAAACCGCTCTACGTGGGCTACAGTTATTATGGACACCGACCGTGCCGTGCAACCACAGCGCTACAATGCAGTAAGAATGGCAAGTCTAACCCCTGATTACCTTCACTTGTTTACCACTCAAACTGATGAAAAAACCCCTTGGTGGGTGCAGTATGTTCCCGCCGACCGGGAAGCCCTTATGGAGATTCCTCTGCATGTGAGCACTACCGAAAGCGGCCGGTTCACATTGAATGTAGAAACCGATTTCGCAGATGATATACCCCTAAGGTTGGTCGATCGTAATACAGGTGAAGTGATGGAGATTAATTCCGGATTCTCATATTCATTTGATTACGATGGCAGTGGCTTGCTCAGTGCGGAAGATTTAACACCGGCTGAGATGTTACAACAATCAACCGGAGCGAATTTGTTAGATATAGATGTTGAATCCCGTTTTGTTTTACTGATAGGCAGTGGCGAGTGGCAAGATCCGAGAGGTGAACTACCCGAGGAGTTGGTATTGAATCAAAACTACCCGAACCCGTTTAACCCGTCAACGACTATAAGCTTTTTATTACCTCAGGCAGTTGATGTTGTTCTGGAAGTTTACAATGTTTTGGGTCAGCGCGTGGCAGTTGTGTTAAACGAATCTCTACAGGCAGGTCAACATAGTGTTAGTTTTGATGCAAGTCGGATGTCGAGTGGAACTTATGTATACAGACTCCGCGCAGGTAATACCATTATTTCAAAGAAGATGACGATGATAAAGTAGATATCATTTCATAAGCAATAGGGCAGTAGCTTGGAATGGGTTACTGCCTTTTTTTATTGTTTTAACACAGGAGTGTTGTTTTTGTTTGTAAACCCTAAATATCCCGAAGTTTTCTAAGGATATACCCGGAACTTGGGTGAACGGATAATTCAGATGATGTAACATCGAAGCCGTCAGGTTTAACGATTTTGTCGTTGGCTACAACTTCCCAAAGTCCGGCCGGTAAGTTAATACGGTGGGTGCCATAAGGATTTCCATTTAGTGATATAATGTAATCGTACGGATCTCCGGATGCTTCTCCATGAATGGTGCATGTGATATGTAAACTATCGCTATAGTTCCAGAAATCTAATGCATGAGGGGGGGATTTTCTCAAAGCGGGGGCAGCTTTCCGAAGCTCAATCAATCCTTTGTAATAATTAAATAACGGGCGATTTTTTTTGATATCATCAAAATTGATATAATTTGTTTCGGAGTCTTTTTCATAGCTGTTGTGATCTATTTCACGTACGTACGGATCTTTAACTCCATCAACCGGCTCGATAAATTTGGTTCTTCCAAATTCCTGTCCTTCGTGAATCATCAAAATTCCCTGGCTAACAAAAAGGTACAAGGCTGCCAACTTGCATAACTTTCGCTCGTTATCTTCTAATTTTACGAGTTCATCCCTGCTCTTAAATTTCCTGCCTGCTTTAGATGCATCTAATCCAATCCGAATAAAATCGCCTAGCGTGTACCCGTCATGCGATTCCAGATAATTCACGCTATGCATGGATGTATGGTATCGACCGTTACTGAAACCAAGTAATGAACCGGCGAGAAAATTCTCGAGACCTTGCCGATTGGTTTCCCATTGCCATTTCCCGAATATGTATCCTAAATCATTTTCCGGATCGGATCCTTTCACCCCGTTACGAACTTGATCGTTCCAAGAAGGCCACTCAATTTCAGAAAACCCCGTTGGATTGTATCCCCCGCCCCAGGGCTCGGCAATCAAAATTACATTCGGATTGATTTTTTCGGCTTCCTCTTTAATCAACTGCATGGTTTCACTGTCAATGAGATTTGCCAAATCGAAACGGAATCCATCTACGTGAAACTCCTTCATCCAATACAAAATAGAATCAACAATAACTTTTCGTGCATATTCCGATTCAGTCTTGAAATCGTTACCGCATCCGCTGTCTGAGGTGTACTCATTCTCTTCTGTAAGTCTGAAATAATGGTTGCGATCGAGTTGCTTGAAAGGGTTTAAATCGTACTGAGAAACGTGATTGTAAACAACATCCATTATGACGGACATCCCGGCTTTATGGATTTCTTTAACCATTGTTTTAAACTCCCGTATGGCACGGGCTTCCCGCCCTAAAACAGCATCGGCTTTTGTACTTCCGTTTCCGGCATAAAGGGTTTCGGGAGCGAAAAAGAAAGAGGTCATGTACCCCCAGTAATTTTTACTGTAATAATTCCAGGTGTTAACCAATCCGCCTTCTATCGGCTCATTATGAGGTGGTTCGAAGTAAGCAAACTTTTGAAGCGGTAGAAATTCGATAGCATTAACACCCAGTTTTTTGAGGTATTCAAGACCACCGGTTATATTTTTTTCTACAAAACCATTGTAGGTTCCCGGGTTTTTACACCCAGAAGATGCATGTGCCGTTAAATCTTTTATATGGGTTTCGTAAATGATTAAATCGCGTGGATCTTCGGGAGTAACGAAGGTGTCGTCTTCCCAATCAAAATCATCTTCACCAATAATTAATGTTTTGGGGTATTGGAGGTAATGATTTCGGGTGATGACCATTTTACTGTATGGGTCGGCAACAACTTCATCGTGATGTTTCAAGTCAGGATCGTCTGTTTTGGGATAAATGCGATATCCGTAAAGCTTCCCTAAAAAGTTACCCTTTATGGTAAGCTGCCAGATGTCGTTACCGTTTTTGTTTAAATCGTAACGAGTACCTGATTTTTGATCGTAGCTTTCAAAAATTTCGACTTCAACACGCTCTGCTACAGAACTAAACACCCTAAATTCGGCATGATTAGGCGTAGGAAAACAACCAAGTTTTTCCTTGTTTGATGTGTACTCTTGCTTCTTTTCTGTAACAGTACTCTCTTGTTGCATTCGTTCTTTTAACTAATGGTAGAACCCGGCTCTGCTTCGGTTAGGATGAATTTTAAGCCCTCATCGGGCGAGTCTGCCATTAAGATCATTCCTTTACTTTCAATGCCCATAATTTTGCGTGGTTTTAGGTTCGCAACAACTACAACGGTTTTGCCCGGCAGGTCTTCAGGTTTGTGATACTCCGCAATACCGCTGACAACCGTACGAGTTTCGTACCCTAAATCGACAGTGAGTTTAAGTAACTTTTTTGACTTCTTCACCTTTTCTGCTGTAAGTACCTTTGCTGCCCGTAGGTCGAGTTTCATGAAATCGTCGAACTCTATGGCATCTTTTTCGGTAACATACTCTTTTGCTTTGGGGTTCGCAGCCGCAGCTTTTTCTTCCAGTTTCTTTATTTGATTTTCAATGATTTCGTCCTCAATCTTTTTAAATGGAATTTCGCCTTCCAATATGGAACTGCCACTTTTGATCATTTTGTCACTAACATCATCCCAAAATAGAAGCGAATCGAGGCCAAGGTTTTTACGAAGCATGCCGGCAGCTTTTGGGGTAACAGGTGCCATAAATACCGACAACGCGGCACAAATCTGCAGGCAGCAGTGGAGAGTATTCCCACATTTTTGGATATCGTCCTTGCGCGATTTCCAGGGCTCCATATCGGTAAAATATTTATTCCCGATACGTGCAAGGTTGATGGTGTGCGCTACAGCGTCTTTAAAACGAAACTTTTCGTAACTGTCTGAAATAAGTTTGGAGTGATTACCGATTTCATTTAACAAGGCAAGGTCAGCATCGGTTGGCTGAACAAGCTCGGGTATTTTACCCTCAAAAAAGCGATTAACGAACGAAAAGGTTCTGAAAACGAAATTTCCGAATACGTCGGCAAGATCGTTGTTCACTTTACCTTGAAAATCTTTCCAGGAAAAATCGCTGTCTTTGGTTTCGGGTAAGGTAGCTGCCAGAGCATAGCGTAGTAAATCGGGCTCGAAATCCTCCAAATATTCGTGCATCCAAACTGCCCATCCTCTTGATGTGGAAAGTTTTTTCCCTTCGAGGTTTAAAAATTCATTGGCAGGCACATTTTTGGGTAATACATAGTCTCCATGAGCTTTTAGCATGGCCGGAAACATAATGCAGTGAAAAACGATGTTGTCTTTACCGATAAAATGAACGAGTTCGGTTTCCTCATCTTGCCAAAAAAGCTTCCAGTCCTCCGGGCTTCCCGTCATGGCAGCCCATTCCACCGTAGCCGATATGTAGCCTATTGGTGCATCAAACCAAACATAGAGGACTTTCCCATCAGCATTTTCTAACGGAACCGGAACACCCCATTTTAAGTCGCGGGTAACAGCCCGATCCGACAATCCGGCTTCGAGCCAGCTTTTGCACTGACCCACAACGTTGGTTTTCCAATCATTTTTGGATGATATCCACTCGTTGAGCCAATCCTGAAAATCACCCAGTGGTAAATACCAGTGCTCGGTTTCGCGCATTTCAGGTTTTTCACCACTTAATACACTTACGGGATCAATCAACTCAGCCGGTGAAAGCGAAGTTCCGCATTTTTCGCATTGGTCGCCATAAGCCTCCTGATAACCGCATTTTGGGCATGTACCTTTTATATATCGGTCGGCAAGGAACATGCCGGCTTTTTTGTCGAAAAGTTGTTCTTCGGTCTTCTTTTTGAAAACCCCTTTAGCTTCAAGGTTTTTGAAAAATTCCTGCGAAATTTGCCGATGCGTATTTGAGCTAGTTCTGCCGTAGTAATCAAATGAAATGCCAAAATCTTCGAAGGCTTTTTTGTTGATGGTATGATAGCGGTCAACAACATCTTGCGGACTAACACCTTCTTTATCGGCGGCGATGGTTATGGGAACACCATGCTCGTCGGAACCACAAATAAATAGGACTTCATCTTTCATCAGGCGTTTGAAACGCACGTACAAATCAGATGGTAAATAGGCACCGGCAATATGACCAAGGTGTAACGGGCCGTTCGCATAAGGAAGAGCAGCGGTAACCAGAATACGTTTCGACATGGACTAAATCGGGGTTTTTGTTTAAAAATAAAGATTAGAAATATACACCTGTTATAGGATAATTGCTTGGAATAGATTGTTGGGATTTGGGTTGCAATGAAAAGCCTTTCGCCCTCGAAGTGCCCCGAGCGAAGCGATTCTGTTGAAATGAAACCTATGACAGGTTTCGAAAAAAAATTCCACAAAGCGTTGTCATTCAGAGTGCACGGTATATTTGAAAAGTAATCATTTAGAAATGTTTAGAAATTGGCAATTATATATATGCACGAAGAATCTCGTTGAAACAGAAAAAACCTGACAGGATTTCGAAATCCTGTCAGGTTTATTTGAGTAGTAAATCGTTTCGACGGGCTCATTCCGGTTAAATGAAGATCATATGGGTGAGTTGGTTCTCCATGAAAAGCCAATCGCCCACGGATTGAAATCCGTGGATATGATATCAATCCGTGCCTGACGGCACTTGACTCAGAACTAAGAAAAAGCGTAGATGCCGTAGGCATCGATAAGTTATCATATCCTTGCAATTCATTGCAAGGCGAAGGAGGCATAAACGTATATATCGTAGTAGCAACTCAAGAATTACCCCACCAAATCAACCTCTCTTCCTATCATTCATAAAAGCTACCGAAACCAAATACTCTCGGTAGGTTAAATGACAAATTTGGGCTTTGGTTTTAAGTTTCGGGCATTTGGCGATGTACAGGTTTTTCGACACTTCTTCTATCCCAACTTTATTCATTCCGATTCTCAAACCGGTTCCGGTCATTTTTAGAAAAGCTTCTTTTAGTGTCCATAATTTTAGTGGATGAATGTTACGTTCATCGGAGGTGTGCATCATCCTTTCTAACAAACCGGGGTGCACATCTCTGTTTTTGTATTCAACATCCAAACCTAAAGGGGAGTCGAATCCCATCACCAAAAATAAACGATCTTTGGTATGACTGATGGAAAGTTGAATGATTTTATCACCCAAAACACCAAAAGGTTTTCCATTGGGTTGGGTTAGAATTTGAAAATCCTGATTGGCATATCCAAAAACCTCCAAACAAGCTTTAATAAGGCTTTTTCTGTCCGATTCCAGGTGGGCGGTTGCCAACACAAAAACCGGAAAATCATTCTTGTTATAGTATTTGAATACTATCGGCAAAGGTGGCTTAAATTTCGTATTTTACAAAGTTTCAGATTATACTATGCAGGCTGTCTAAAAGCCCTTAACTCACATCATAATACGAATGATTATCGAATCCTTAGGAAAATTCTTTATCCTTTTCGGCTCAGGAATCTGGCTGGGTGGATTTATTATGTTGGGTTTTGGGGTGGCGCCGGTAAATTTTGGCGTGGCAGAACAATGGCAGCTCGAAGGCGAAAATCCCCGAATGCCCGATCAGGTTGTGAACTATCGCACTATTGGCGGGGAACTCACCGGTAACAGTATTGCAAGGCTCAACATTATTGAAGCATTTTGCTTTTTTTTGATTGTGATAGGCATCGTAATTGCATGGAACAAAAGTTCCGGCAGTGACAAGCTTAGGGTTATTCGCACAATTCTTGTTCTGTTGATAGGTGTACTTTTTTATTATTACGGAGTGACAATAGGTGGCAGGCTCATGGAATTGAGAAATACAGTTCCCATAGATTTTTCCATTGAAGATTCCGCCCTGAAATCTGCCGAACACCTGGAATTCGATCGCCTTCACAAAACCTATACCCGCGTAGCCGGCATAGCAATGGTCGCATTAATGGCATTATTTACTACAACAATATTCGATAAAGAAAGCAATTAAACATAATCGAGAGAAATTATCTATGAGTCAGGAAGCAGAAAAAAGTTTAAGCGAACAGCAAGCATTACGCCTTGAAAAACTAAATGAACTACGGGCTATGGGGGTGAATCCCTATCCTCACGTTTATGATGTAACCCACACAAGCAATAAAATTAAGGAGGCTTCCGAAAGTCTGCTGAAAACCGAGGATAACGACAATCCGGAGCGTGTTTCTATTGCCGGTAGAGTTATGACCCGCCGAATTATGGGTAAAGCTGCGTTTTTTAACTTGCAAGACAGCGAAGGTACCATTCAGGTTTATATCCGCCGGGATGATGTTGGTGTGGATGAGTACAATACTGTTTTCAAAAAAATGGTTGATATCGGAGACATTGTTGGTATCAAAGGGTTTTTATTTCGTACCAGGACCGGCGAATTGACCGTTCATGCCGAATCGTTTGAATTGCTCACAAAAGTACTTCGTCCTATTCCAATTGCAAAAGAAGTTGAAGAAGATGGAGTGAAAAAGGTTTATGATGCTTTCGCCGATAAAGAATTACGATACAGACAACGTTACGTTGATCTTATTGTGAATCCGCATGTGCGGGACGTTTTTAAAATGCGCAGCAAAATGGTGCAGACCATGCGTAGTTTTATGACAGACAGAGGATATTTAGAGGTCGAAACGCCCATATTACAGCCAATTTACGGAGGTGCTTCTGCCCGTCCGTTTGTTACCCATCATAACACGTTAGATATGGATTTGTACCTGCGGGTTGCAAATGAGCTGTATCTCAAAAGATTGATTGTAGGTGGGTTCGATGGTGTTTTTGAGTTTGCCAAAGATTTCAGAAATGAAGGCATGAGCCGTTTTCACAATCCCGAATTTACCCAGGTTGAGTTATACGTGGCTTACAAAGATTACAATTGGATGATGGATTTTGTAGAAGCCATGCTGGAAGAAGTGGCGCTTAAACTTCATGGGAAAGATTCGGTTACAGTTGGCGGAAATGAGATTAGCTTTAAGCGACCTTTCAGACGACTACCCATGTTCGATGCCATAAAAGAATTTACGGGGAAAGATATTTCAGGTATGGGCGAAGATGAATTGAAAGCCGTAGCGCGTGAGTTAAATGTACATATTGATGATACAATAGGCGCCGGTAAAATTATTGATGAGATTTTTGGTGAACACGTTGAACCCAAATTGATTCAACCAACATTTATTACCGATTATCCGATAGAGATGAGTCCGCTTGCCAAGAAACACCGCTCCAAAGATGGATTGGTCGAGCGCTTCGAACTCATTTGTAACGGGAAAGAAATATGCAACGCATTTACCGAGTTGAATGACCCGGTTGATCAGCGCGAGCGTCTTGAAGATCAGGCACGTTTACGAGCCGATGGCGACGACGAAGCCATGACCGTAGATGAAGACTTCTTGCGTGCATTGGAGTATGGAATGCCTCCAACAGTTGGTCTTGGCATCGGGATTGATCGTCTTGCCATGATTATGACCAATCAGGATTCCATTCGCGATGTATTGTTCTTCCCTCACATGCGTCCGGAATAACTTTTATATATGGTGCGCCGTTCTATACATTCACCCTTAAACAGACCCGGTATCTTTTTTGAAATTTGAGTGGTTTATAGCACGGCGCTACTTTTCCGGTAGCAGAAAAGGCTCTTCTTTTCTGTCGTTTATTAAAATTATGGCCATTACGGGCGTGGCTGTAGGGTCGGCAGGCCTGTTAATTGCTTTGGCAATTGTTCATGGGTTTAAACTGACCATAGAAGAAAAAATTCTTGGTTTTGGCAACCATATTACGGTTCATACCTACACAACCCAACCGATATTTCGTGCTGATACCCTAAGTACCTTCATTGCCGATATTCCCGGTGTTGATGCTGCCCAACCGGTGATTTATGGTCAGGGCATGGTGCAAGCCGGACAGTTGGTTGAAGGTAGTTTTGTGAAAGGGGTTGACAGAGACGGGGATTTGTCGGATGTAAGGTCGTACATCATAAGTGGTACCTACGATTTAACCCAGCAGGAAACGGGGCGTCCGGGCTTGGTGATGGGTGCTCGCCTTGCTCGATCTTTGAACGCATCACCCGGAAATACCATAACGGTTTATACAGTTAGGGGTGGTTTGTCGGCTAACAATATGCCCGAAATTGTGCAATTTACGTTAACTGGAATTTATGAAACCGGGATAGATAAATTTGATGATACCCTTGTTTTAGTCGACCGGACTTTTGCCTACCGATTGTTCAATATCGAGCCCCCCGTAGCCGATCAAATTGATATTCGTGTTTCGAACCTGGCTGCCATTGAGCAGGTTCAGCAAGTATTAAACGAAACCCTACCCTTGCCGTTTTATACAGAAAACATTTACCAAGCTTACAGTAGTTTATTCGCATGGATTAACCTCCAGGAACAAACGATTCCATTTGTGATAGCGGTGATGGTGATTATTGCTGCCTTCAACTTAATCGGTACAGTACTTATGATGGTTCTTGAGCGAACCAAAGATATCGGAATATTGAAAACGATGGGCGCCGGCGACAAACAGATTCGTAAAGTTTTTATTATGGAAGGATTGATGGTTGCCGTAACCGGACTTGTGATTGGAATCCTGCTTTCCCTTTTGTTTTATTACCTGCAAACGACTTACGAAATTATCCCGCTTTCTCAGGAAAATTATTATATGGATACAGCTCCTGTTCATCCCAAACTTTCGGACTTTTTCCTTGTAACCGGGGTAACACTATTTTTATGCTGGCTGGCATCCTGGCTTCCGGCGCGTATTGCGGCTGCTACAGATCCACTCAGGACGATTCAATTTGGAAGGTAGTTTTACTGCTATTTAATGGTCACCTCTTGCAGAACTGGGGTATTCATAGCGAAAACAAATCTTTAGCGGTTTGATTTATAGCCCGGATTATTCACCAAGAAATTTTATTACACAAAAAACTTATATCAGGGAGGTTTTTGTTTTGAGGTGCTGGCAGAAAAAACTTTTTTGGGAACATTCAATTAGTGAATTCCTTCATCTTGCCGTTTTTCTGTTTTTATTGAAATGAGACATGCGCGCAATTCATTAGTCTCTAAAAAAAGGTACACTGCAAATTACCAGTATCTTGATTATATACTGCGGTGTAGCCTGCTATTCGAACATTGAACAATCCATAAAGCCATCATTTAGTGTATTTATATATGAAACAAATATTTAGTTAAAAATCACCTTTTGAATTAACCACAGATATAGCAGATTCT
Source organism: Balneolia bacterium (assembly GCA_003566635.1). Taxonomy (GTDB): domain Bacteria; phylum Bacteroidota; class Rhodothermia; order Balneolales; family Cyclonatronaceae; genus PXCK01. Next base: position 13,534 of record PXCK01000178.1, read on the forward strand.
CACAGATTAGCCTCCCTGTTGGGAGGCAAGCGAAGATTATATCCTTAAAGTGCAGTCTATATCATACTTATGTGAATAGTTCGGGTTAAGCTGGTTAATAGCACAATTAGATTGTTAAGATGTTTCACTTTTTCTATATTATAGATGCATCAAGAGTACTTGAATGTACACCAACCGAGCCGAGGGGCCACGGTGGTAAAACGATGTGGGAGACCGAGCCAAAATCAAACCTTAAACTGTTTGGAAATGCCCGCCATCCACAATTTTTTTTCTTGATGTAATGATGCAAATAATAACCTAAATCATTACACAAAATGAATCCAATAAAGAAAAACTTTCTGCCCATACCCGAACACTACGGAATATTCCCTTATGTGGTCGTTCGTATTTTTTCAGCTACATATGTACAGATTCCACTGATTTTTTGTAATCTGGAGTTTAGCGAATATGTTCAAGCCAACAGAGATAAACTTCCCAATTTCGCATATGTAGGATGGGAAACAGATGAAAAGGAATTCAATCGGAAAGAATTTCTCTCAGATCCGGTCACCCGGAAACGACTTGCAGGATACCTAAAAGAAATGGCAGATGATAACCACTACACGAAATGTTGTCTGGTATTATCTCCGGATGAGGGAATCTATTACTTCGATGGTAATCTTTCAGAAAAGCCTGTCAAACCACCTGCCGGCGGTGTGGTGTATAATAAAGAGATTTGTCCGCTGAGGTATGACCGGAACCACTATATAGATGACCAACCGGAGTTTCTCAACCTCACTGGTGAAGGTATCATAAGCAGATAAACCGAGAAATACTATCTACCCCGGATTATTCACCAAAAAATTTTCTTGGTAGCAAGGCGAAGGTGGAAAATCAGCGGAAGGGTACTTTAGTACCCTGAGCATGACTTTTTCAACTTCAACGAAGCTAGCATGGAAATTTTGCAGGATTTTGACCACACCCGAATTTGAGTGAGTTTAGTTTTTTTTTAAAATACTATATTTTTAATAGTATAAGATTTAAATTTTATACTTTCGTGAATAATTCGGGCTACACCCATAATCCGGAATATTCACCACATAATAGTTCGGATTTATGGGTGATTATTATAATTTGTATCGAATTTGGTGATTACATTCACTAAAAATATGTATATTTGGTGAATACAATCACTAAATTTCTAAAAATGCTCGAAAGATCACTTTTTGATGTCATACAAAAAAAGCTGTTTAAAGGTAAAACAATCATCCTTACAGGTGCACGTCAAACCGGAAAAACGACACTTATTCAAAATCTTCTTGACGCTTTAGAGGATGTTTTGGTGTTGAACTGTGATGAGGTTATTGTGCGAGAAAAACTCTCGAATCCCAATACAAGTGAGCTAAAGCAAATTATAGGAAATGCTAAGGTTGTATTTATTGACGAAGCCCAAAGAGTTACAAACATAGGTTTAACACTCAAACTGATTCATGACCAAATCAAAAAAGTACAACTCATTGTATCTGGCTCCTCGGCTCTTGAGCTTGCAAATGAAATAAACGAACCTTTGACTGGTAGAAAGTGGGAGTATCAGCTTTTTACTATTAGTTGGGAAGAACTGATTAACCATTTAGGGTATTTAGAAGCAATTTCTCAGTTAGAGCAGCGAATACTTTATGGTATGTATCCTGATGTGATCAATAGTCTGGGAGAAGAAGAAGACATTCTTTATGAGCTAAGTGATAGTTATCTATACAAGGATTTGCTGACCTACAAAGGAATTCGTAAGCCTGATTTACTGGATAAACTTGTACGAGCTTTGGCTTTGCAAATTGGGAATGAAGTTTCTTATAACGAGCTGGCTAATTTGTTACAGGTAGATAAAAACACGGTACAAGCCTACATCGATTTACTGGAAAAAAGTTTCGTAATATTTAAGTTACCTGCATTCAGTCGTAATATTAGGAACGAAATACGTACCGGTAAAAAAATATACTTCTACGATACAGGTGTAAGAAATGCGGTTATATCAGATTTCTCACCAATGGAATTTAGGACGGATAAAGGAGCTTTGTGGGAGAACTTTTTAATAAGTGAACGACTAAAATCAATTAAATACAAAAAGAAGAGGGCAAAGATGTTTTTTTGGCGAACTACCACCCAAAGTGAAATAGATTATATAGAAGAAGTTGGTAAAGAATTAAATGCATGGGAGTTTAAGTGGAATAAACGATCAAAAGTAAAAACTCCTCTATCATTTAAGAATCAATATAAGGTAGAGGCAAAACCTATTACCCCGGAAAATTTCAATGATTTTTTATCTTTTTGATATATTCGGTGATTACATTCGCCAAATATTAGCATAATCAGTGAATACAATCACCAAAATTAACCCGGAATATTCGCCAAGAAATTTTCTTGGTAGCAAGACGAGGCTGGAAAATCAGCGGAAGGATACCCGAGAACTCTGAGTATGATTTTCATCTTCAACGTAGCTAACAGGGAATTGCGCTTCGCGGGAATCGCTTCGCTCAGAGTGCAGTATTTAGCCACACCAAAATTTAGTGGGATTATTGTATTTGTATAAATACAATTTATACAAAACCTTACACTTTAAATTTAGTACCTTTGTAAATTATTCAGTTTAAGGTATTGGCTTGTCTGGGAGGTTTTAATTTTGAGGTGCTGGCAGAAAATTGGTTTAATTGACAAAAAACTTCTGTGAGTAATTATCATCATCTGACATAAGTAGTATTTATATTTATTAGAACCGGTAAGAACAACTTCAAGGTCTATAAGAAAAGCCATAGTACATAGACTTTGATTCATTAGTAAAGGGAAAAACTTTTGAAATACATTCATGTGCAGGTTAAGGAGATACTAATCGGCCTTATTTAAATAGAGGAAATAGAAAGCTCGGGTGACACAGCGAACAGAAATAATCACTCCGTGTACTGTTATTGAACTAGCTATAGTGGATGCGGAACTTTGATTATTTCCGCTTTGTCACAACAGCTTTCCCTCTATTTAAATACAGCCGTGATTTTTGGTTACTTTTTATCTAGAAAAAGTAACACTAAACAAAGTACCAACATCTAAATATATACTGCGGAGCAGCCGGAAAAAGTTTTAAAAAACTAATAAAGAATCTGCTATTTGTCATCAAGTAAAAAGGGAATATTAACAATTCAGCACCTCAAAATAAAAACCTGCCACTTGTCTAAGTCCGACTGGTTCACAAGCTCTTCTTCCTACAAAATTCATAATGAGTTGGTAATTTTAATGCATGCAACTATTCGACATTGAGATAAATGAAACTATTTATAAGGAAGCTAAGTCATTTTTAGACCAATTGGCTTGTGAGTCAGGTTTATCAATCAATATTGAAGAACGACTTAAGGAAATTAGAAATGAATTAGAGCAAACCGGGACTTATACTCATACGTTCGAAGAATTAAAGTTTGGAGCTAAAATTGCCTGGCGGAACAGTAACCGGTGCATTGGCAGACTTTTTTGGAAATCATTAGACGTTTTTGATTACAGAGATTTAACCGAACCGGATGATATATTCAACGCTTTGGAAGTGTACTTGCAGCATGCTACAAATGGGGGTAAAATTCGATCCTCAATCTGTGTATTTGCCCCTCAGCACCCACAATCTCAGGACGAGATAAGGATTTTAAACAATAAGTTAATTCGTTATGCCGGGTATAAAAGTGGAGAAAAAGTTATTGGTGATCCTGAAGAAGTAGAAGTAACGAAACTATGCCAAAAACTTGGATGGAAAGGTGAAGGCACACCATTTGATGTATTGCCTGTGGTGATACAGGTTCCCGGAAGAGCGCTTGAATATTATAATCTAAACCCAAAAGATGTGCTGGAAGTTGATATAGAGCACCCGGAATTCAAGTGGTTTAAGGAATTGGGGTTAAAGTGGTACGCAATACCTGTTATATCAAATATGGTTTTAGAGATAGGAGGAATCCGATACCCCGCTGCTCCTTTTAACGGTTGGTTTATGGGAACTGAAATTGGTTCCAGAAATCTCGGAGATGTGAACAGGTACAATATGCTGCCTGAGGTTGCTAAACGTATGAACCTCGATATTGGATCAAAAACGAATTTGTGGAAAGATCGTGCACTGGTTGAATTGAATACAGCCGTACTTTATTCCTACAAAAAAGCAGGTATTACGATTGTAGATCATCATACGGCTTCGCACCAATTTATTCGGTTTGTTGAGCAGGAACGTAAGTCTGGTCGAGATGTAACCTCAGAGTGGTCATGGATTGTACCACCAATGTCGGGTTCATCGGTAGAGGTATTTCATAAAGATTGGCCCAACGAAATTAAGAAGCCTAATTATTTTTATAGAGATTAGAGAATCATAAAATAAAGGAATCAACAAATCCTTATGAAGTAGTTTAAACAGAAAAAGCCGTACAATGACGGCTTTTCAAAATCTTTAAAATCGTAACCCTAAGTTTTGAAGGGTAATGTAGCTGAGGCGACTTAGTAGTTGTAACGCTGACGACGACGCTCTTCGCGAATACTTTTCTTAAGGTCTTCTCTGCGCTGCTCAGAAGGCTTAATAAATTGCTGACGCTCTTTATATTCCATAAGAATACGTGAACGCGTAATAAGTTTTTTAAACCTATTGATGGCGCGATCGATACTTTCGTTATCTTTAACTTTTACTCCGATCATGGAAAATCTAATATAATTCGTTTCAATTAAATGTTAGCAGTACAGAATATAACACTTTTTATATCAAATTTCTGCATTTTCTCTAAACTTAATTTTCAAGTTAACAGAGGTGATAGAATTGGTCTTGTTGGGTCAAATGGTGCCGGAAAAACGACCTTATTACGCTTAATTAAGGGGAAATATACTCCGGAAGAGGGGGATATCAGCCTTCAAAGTGGATGCACAATTGGTTTTTTAGAACAAGATACGCTTGAGATTAATCTGGATTCAACGGTACGAGCCTTTGCGCTTCAAGCCTTCGCAGAGGTTCAATCCATAGAAGAAAGACAGCAGGAAATTGGGTTGGCACTTGCCGAACGAACCGATTACGAAAGTGAGGCTTACAAAAAACTTCTGGATGAGCTTGAAGCTATTAACAACCGCTATATTCTGCTTGAGGGAGATAGAGCATCATCTAAAACTGCCGAAGTATTGGAGGGGTTGGGCTTCAGTACCGAAGAATTAGATCAACCTCTGCAGCGATTTAGTGGGGGCTGGCGAATGCGAGCCGTACTTGCAAAACTTCTATTGGAACGTCCTGATTTGCTCATGTTGGATGAACCTACAAACCACCTCGATATCGATTCCATCGAGTGGTTGGAACAATACCTTAAAACGTATGATGGAGCCGTAGTAATTGTCAGCCATGATAGATTTTTCCTAAACCGTATGGTGAACCAAATTGCTGAGCTTCGGAATAAACGTGTTTTTACCTATACAGGTAATTACGACAAATTTGAAGTTCAGCGTGCGGAGCAAGTGGAACAGCAACAGCGGGAATATGAATCTCAGCAACGTGAAATTGCCGAAACTGAACGGTTTATTGAGCGGTTCCGATATAAAGCAACAAAAGCGCGACAGGCTCAAAGCAGGGTGAAAAAACTCGAGCGTATGGAAAGAATTGAAGCCCCCGAAGCTGAAAATAAGCATATGGACTTCCGTTTTCCAGACCCGCCTTCATCAGGTAAAGTTGTAATTGAAGTTAAAAACCTGGTGAAGTCCTATCATCAACCGGATGGAAACGGTAGGATTCAAGTTTTTACCAAAGGTCAGGACTTACACATTGAAAAAGGAGACAAAATTGCACTAATCGGGCCGAATGGCGCCGGGAAATCAACCCTTGCACGAATCTTGTATGGGCAAGAGCCTTTTGACGGAAACCGAAAAGAAGGACATAATGTAATGATGACGTTCTTTGCCCAGCATTTGGCAGATGTACTTGAATCAGACCGAACTATTTATGAAGAAATGGAATCTCAGGCACGATCTTCCGAAACCCGCCAACAAATTCGGAATATTTTGGGAAGTTTTCTGTTTTCTGGCGATGATGTGTTTAAATCAATTTCGGTATTGAGTGGAGGTGAACGTGGACGAGTAGCGTTGGCTAAAACATTACTTCAACCGGCTAACTTTCTAATTCTTGATGAGCCTACCAACCACCTTGACATGAATTCTAAAGACGTTCTTATTCGAGCATTGAAAGAATACAAAGGCACTATTTTGGCTGTTAGTCACGATCGATACTTTTTGTCTCACTTTGCCAATAAAATTTGGAGAGCAGAAAACGGGCGAGTAACCGAATTTGATGGCGGTTACGATTACTATGAATGGAAAAGAGCTAAAGATATTGAGGAAGATGCATCAGCAGAAGAACGTAATGTAACAAATAAGAAAGATGATAATAGCGAATCAGAATTACATAGAAGTACAGGACCGAAGTCGAAAGAACAAAAACGTAAAGAAGCTGAACTGAGAAATGTATTCAATAAAAAAACAAAATCATTAAGGGATGCACTTTCGAAAACAGAAGATCAGTTAGAAAAAGTGGAAACACGTAAGGCGGAGCTTGAGAAATTATTGGCAGACGCAGAATTTTATCAAAAAGAAGACGCAGCTCCTGCAATTAAGGAACATGCAGATTTAAGCAGAAAAGCCGATGAGTTGACGGAAAAATGGACGGAATTATCAGAGCAGTTGGAAACAGTAGAAGAAGAGCTTAGAGCAAGTTTATAGAAAAATGGGAAGGGTTCCAATTTAACCCTCCCATTTTATCAAGTTTAATCCGAATTAAATTCCTTCGATTATTGAGTTTAATGTTCCGCTCGGACGCATTGCTCTACCTGTTTTAGTTCTGTCGGGGTGATAATAACCGCCAATATCCTGAGGTTTGCCCTGTGCAACAATCAACTCCCTATTGATTTCCTCTTCCTTAGCCTTCATTTCGGCTGCAACCGGTTCAAAGATTTTTTTGAGAGTCAGGTCTTTGTCCTGTTTTGCAAGTTCATCAGCCCAGTAAAATGCCAGATAAAAATGAGAACCGCGGTTGTCGATTTCACCTAACTTACGAGCCGGGGATTTATCATTATCGAGGAAACGCTCATTGGCTCGATCCAAGGTTTCTGATAATACAGCGGCTTTATCGTTATTGAAAACGCGAGCCAGATGTTCGAATGAAACGGCCAAAGCAAGAAATTCTCCGAGAGAATCCCATCTCAAATATCCTTCGCTTTCGAACTGTTGAACGTGTTTTGGAGCTGAACCACCGGCACCTGTTTCAAATAATCCGCCCCCATTCATAAGTGGTACGATAGAAAGCATTTTGGCTGAAGTACCAACTTCTAAAATCGGGAACAAGTCGGTTAGGTAATCTCTTAAAACATTTCCGGTAACAGAAATAGTATCAAGACTCTGACGAATGCGCTCCAAAGAATAATTGGTGGCATCGACCGGGCTCATTACAAAAATTTCAAGACCTTCGGTATCGTGTTCCTGTAGGTAAACACTCACTTTTTTAAGTAACTCAGCATCATGGGCTCTGTTTTCATCCAGCCAAAAAACGGCGGGCGTGGATGATTCTCTTGCACGACGCACAGCCAACTTTACCCAATCACGAATGGCGGCATCTTTTGTCTGGCACATTCTGAAGATATCACCCTCAGATACGGATTGCTCTAAGAGTACTTCACCTTTGCTATCTAAAACTTTTACTTTTCCTGCCTCTTTCATTTGGAAAGTTTTATCATGAGAACCATACTCTTCGGCTTTTTGAGCCATTAACCCCACGTTACTTACACTTCCCATTGTGGCCGGATCAAAAGCTCCATGTTTTTTGCAAAAATCTATGGTTGTCTGATAAACACCCGAATATGTACGATCCGGAATAACGGCTTTGGTATCCTGCGGTTTATCGTCTTTATTCCACATACGTCCCGAATTTCGAATCATGGCCGGCATGGATGCATCAATAATTACATCACTAGGCACATGTAAATTCGTGATGCCTTTATAGGAATTTACCATCGCTAAATCAGGTGAGGATTCATACACTTTCTCGATAGCAGCTTTAACTTCGGCTTCTTTAGGATGTCCTTGAATTCTGGCGTAAATATCACCTAAGCCGTTTCTGGTATCAACGCCAAGTTCTTTAAATAAATCGGCATAAGCATCAAACACATCCTTAAAGAACACCTCGACAAAAGCACCGAAAATAATGGGGTCTGAAATTTTCATCATGGTTGCTTTCATGTGCAATGAGAAAAGGATACCCTGTTTTTTTGCATCTGCAATTTGCTCTTCGGCAAATGCACGAAGTTTAGCCATATTCATTACCGAGCAATCGATTACTTCGCCTTCCTGTAATTTCAGGTTTTCTTTAAGGGTTGATTGATTTCCACTTGCGTCCTCAAATACAATAGATGCAACATCGGCGGCCTGCATTGTGGTTGATTTTTCGCTACCGAAGAAATCGCCTTCGGTCATAGAGGCTACGTGAGATTTTGAATCGGCAGACCATTTCCCCATTCGATGAGGGTGCTTTTTTGCATAATTTTTGACCGGTTTAGGTGCGCGACGATCGGAATTTCCTTCGCGTAAGACCGGATTAACTGCAGAACCAAGCACTTTTGCGTAGCTAGCCTTGATAGCGACTTCCTCGGCGCTTGATGGTTCGTCGGGATAGTTTGGTACGGCATATCCATGAGCTTGAAGTTCTTTTATGGCTGCTTTTAGCTGAGGTACGGAAGCGGAAATATTTGGAAGCTTAATGATGTTGGCTTCGGGAGTTTTTGCTAAAGCGCCCAGTTCTGCAAGATGGTCGCCAATACGTTGGTCTTCGGTGAGATATTCGGGGAAGTGAGCCAGAATTCTTCCTGCAAGGGAAATATCGCGGGTTTCTACTTCAATGCCTGCCTGTTTTGCATAAACGCTGACTATTGGCAGCAAGGAGTGAGTAGCGAGCATA
>PXCK01000122.1 GCA_003566635.1 Balneolia bacterium
ACATAGATTTTATCAGATATTCGCTGAATTATCAGTTATTAAATGTTGATCTCGAATATTGGTAGAATTCTTTTCTATGTCGTTTCAAACTAAAAAAGCCACTAACCCTTTGTAGGATTAATGGCTTTATAATCAAAGTAGCGTGGGGCGGACTTGAACCGCCGACCTCCGGGTTATGAATCCGACGCTCTAACCATCTGAGCTACCACGCCTCAAAATTTGACAGACTTTAAATATACGAACATCAGCAAATAAATTCCATAGATATGTTTTCTACGTTTTCTACGTTTTTTGGTTAATTTGACCCTTACCATGTCATCATTTCTAAAAATATATTTTTGCCTAATGTTCCTCTTTCTGGCCATTCTTTTGGTTGCATGTGGGTCGTCGGAGGCTAAGTTGGATTTGGATCCGGATGAGGAAGCTGTTGTAATTTATGTGGTTGATCATGGGAGGCATGCAGGAATTATTATACCGGTCAATGACAAAACCCTAAACACCCTGCCATCGAACTTAGGGTTGTCCGGAACCCAATATTTTGAAATTGGTTGGGGCGATTTAACCTATTACACAGGAAAATCCCAAACTTTAGGAGCCTCGGCTCGGGCAGTTCTTTGGCCAACCAATTCTGTATTGCACATAGTTCGGTTAAACCGGCATCCCGAAGAGTTTTTCTCCGGTCTCGAAATCAAAAGCATTGAAATTGCATCGGAAGGATTTGAAAGACTTTTAAACCGCATCAACGATAGTTTTGAATTAAATGATGAGAACGAAATCATCCGGATAGCATCCGGGTTGTATGGCAACTCTGATTTTTATGCATCTAATGAATCCTACTATTTTCCACGGACAAGTAATTTTTGGATTGCCGAGTTGCTTACAGAAGCAGGATACCCTGTAAGCCCAATTAGGGCTATTACGAGTTCGGGTTTGATGAATCAAATAGAGTAATTTCTGCACCACTCTTCACAAAACCTTACAACAATCAAGTAACACAATTGGTATATTTAGCAAAAATTTATGTTATGAGAATTGAGGATCTAAAGCGTAAAGATATTTCAGCAGAAGAGGCTGAGGCGGTGATAAAAAGGATATCAGAATTCATCAATCTTGAAGTAACACCTTTCGGAAAAGATATTCGAAGTATTGTTCAAGTTGATAAGCGTCAACCCATGTACGGAGGCGACGGCAAAGTGTATTTACTTCACATGTTCGATAAGCGGGAGTTGGTGAATAATAGAATCGGATCTTATATGATTTTACCTGATGATGGTGATGAATCCGGTTTTCATACGCATGGACCACGAAAGGAACAGGAGTTGTACATAGTGATGCATGGTGTTGGTGAGTATGCCGATCGTGATGGCGAACATGGAACCATTCGAAAACAAAAAATTTCTAAAGGCTCGGTTACAGCGGTTCAACATAACGGATTTCATGCCGTTAAAAATATTGGAAACGAACCGCTCATCATTTTTGTGGTTACCACAAACGAGCCAAATTAACTATTTAAATATTATTCTATGCAGGTATTAGTAATCAATTGCGGAAGCTCATCCGTAAAATATAATTTAATCGAAACCGATGGTCGGATTGATGTGTGCAAAGGGATGGTGGAGCGAATCGGTGCTGTTACGGCCATCATCAAACACCAACCGGAAAACGGAAAGCCTGTTAAGGACACCAAAACCATAACCAACCATGTGGAAGCTCTACAGGAAATTATGGGCTTTTTACTCAGCCCCGATAATAAACTTGTAGATTCGCCGGCTGATATCAAAGCTGTAGGTCACCGGGTTGTGCATGGGGGCGAAATGTTTAAGGATTCTGTTTTGATTGATGAAGATGTAATGGATGCCATTGAGCAAGCTATTGATTTGGCTCCTCTTCATAATCCGCCAAACCTTAAGGGTATTCAAGCTGCTATAAAACAGTTCCCGGATATTCCCCATGTGGCTGTTTTTGATACGGCATTTCATCATTCCCTGCCTGCAAAAGCTTTTCTCTATGGAATACCTAATCGATTCTATCGCCGGTATAAAATCAGGAAGTATGGGTTTCATGGAACATCCCACTACTATGTGAGTCGACAATATTATAAAATGATTGATAAGCCGGTTGAGGATACCAAGGTGATTAGCTGTCACCTGGGGAATGGCGCATCCATAGCGGCAATTGAAGGCGGAAAATCAGTTGATACTTCTATGGGATTTACTCCCCTTTCCGGTCTGGTAATGGGAACCCGAAGCGGTGATATTGATCCTTCTATTTTGTTCTATCTGGTAGAAAAAGAAGAGCTTCCTCTTAGCAATGTTCATGCTTTGGTTAATCGTCACAGCGGCTTACTTGGACTAAGCGGATATGCTGCCGATATGCGCGACTTGATTACGGAAGCACAGAATGGGGATCGCCGATGCCAACAAGCAATCGACGTTTTTTGCTATAAAATCAAACAATTTATTGGTTCGTACATCGCAACTATGAACGGATGCGACGCCATTATTATGACGGCCGGTATTGGTGAAAACGCCGCGCTTGTTCGTGAGAAATCACTTGAGCACTTAGATTTTCTGGGTGTTAAGCTGGATAAAGAGCGTAATAACAACGTCAACCCGGGCGAAATTACCCGAATCAGCACCGATGACTCAAAGGTTGAGGTGCTTATTATACCCACGAATGAAGAACTTGTAATTGCAATTGATGCGGCTAAAATTGCTCAAGCCGCCGGACAATCACCCTGGATTTAAACTATGATGGACGTACTCGAAAGAATTAGAAAAGAAGCAAAACAAAGTGCTAAAAGAATTGTTTTACCCGAAACAGACGATATCAGAACGCTTCATGCAGCCATAAAAATTAGTCTTGATGAACTCGCAGAATTGATTTTAATTGGTGATGAAGTTTCAATCAAAAAGCTTGCTGAAAAACATGGGCTTGATCTGCCTGATGGAATCAAGTATATACGATTTGTGGATGACAAACATGCATCTCAATTATCGGAAGCATTTTATGTGAAACGGGCTCATAAGGGTATGACACCCGATGCCGCACATAAAATTTTGTTAAAAAATCCGCTCTACTATGCAGCCATGTTGGTTGATGCCGGTTTTGCTGATGGTTGTGTTGCCGGTGCTGCAAATACTACAGGTGATGTGCTCCGGGCAGCCATTCAGTGTATTGGGTTGAAGAAAGGCTCATCAATTGTGTCCTCGGTATTTTTAATGCAGACCCAAGATCATGGTGTTTTAACGTATGGTGATTGTGCGGTTGTTCCCTATCCCGATTCGAATCAGTTGGCATCTATTGCGGTTGATTCTGCTAAGACGCATCAGTCGCTGACCGGTGAAACGCCGCGTGTTGCCATGTTGTCTTTTTCCACAAAAGGTAGTGCACATCATGAACGCATTGACCTGGTATCAAAAGCCTTGGAGCAGGCAAAAGCTTTAGAACCCGATATGCAAATTGACGGGGAGTTACAGTTTGATGCAGCTTTTGTTTCGGATGTGGCTTTGAAAAAAGCTCCGGGTTCTCAGGTGGCGGGAAAAGCGAATGTGTTTATTTTCCCAAATATTGATGCAGGAAACATAGGGTATAAAATTACTGAACGGTTAGCGGGTGCTGTTGCAACGGGTCCTATTATTCAAGGCTTGGCAAAACCTATGAATGATTTATCAAGGGGCTGCAGCTGGATGGATATCGTTAATGCTGCATGTGTTACGGCCTTGATGAGTGATTAGCGGAAATTTTACCATAGAGTCGTTTCAGTTATGAGTTTAAGGTCGTTGTGTTCTTAGTGCATTCGTTGTGTACGTTGTGGTTAATCAATCCTTGCACAATGGATGCTTCTTTTTTTAACCGCGGATTACGCAGATTTTAGCAGAGGAACACAGATTGATCTAGTTCAATTACCAACCAAAAAAGAAAGTCGGAAAACATTAGCGTCTTAGCGCCCCGCTGGTAAACCGGGGCACGTTTGCAAGCAGAAAACCACAAAGATCACCAAGGATGCACAACGATCACGGAGTTATAATTTAACAGTTTAAGGGCGTTGTGTTCTTAGTGCATCCGTTGTGTTTGTTGTGGTTAAGAAGCCTTTTCTTAATGGGTAGTTCTTTTTATACCGCAGATTAATCAGATTTTAGCAGAGGAACACAGGTTGATTCAGTTCAATTACCATTCAAAAAAAGTCGGAAAACCTTCACGACTTTTGCGCCTTGGCGAGATTTAAAACCACAAAGATCACGGAGTTATAATTTCACAGTTTAAGGTCGTTGTGTTCTTAGTGCATGCGTTGTGTACGTTGTGGTTAACAAACCTTTTCTTAATGGGTAGTTCTTTTTTTACCACAGAACTTGTCTCGGTTTACCACAGATTAATCAGATTTTAGCAGAGGAACGCAGATTGATAAGGTTTAATCATCAACTAATTTTATAGTCGTAAAACATTCGCGTCCCGCCGGTAAACCGGGGCACGTTTGTGAGAAACTAAATTAGTGCACCACCTGCTCAAATTGCAATTTTTCATTCAAAACACAATCGAGAAAAAGAAAGTATAGTCATCACGGGTTGGTTCCCACCCTATCCCAATTCCGGCATTAATCGGTAAGTTAAAGAAACGAAAATCCGACCTTAGCTCTGATCCGTAAACCGTCCTGCTGTTTTCAACCCAGTTTTCTGTAGTTGTTGTGTTTAAATCAAACACATTATTAACGTTCAGACTCATGTATAATCGATCGAGAAAAAACGGTATCGATATGAACCCATTATCTACATAAGTCAAAGGAAAAGTGTACCTCAACCGTAGACTACCGGCATTGTGAAGACCCAATAACGGATTTTCACTAAAACCATCATAAACTAAACCACCAGTACTAAATACTCGTGTTTTTCTTTGTGTTACTACGTCAGCCCTCACCATCATGCTATGATTAAATACTGACAGTACCGGCAGGTATTGAATTATTCCCAATCTTAACCCCGCCGGTTCTTCGCCTGTCCGATCGGTGCCAACATACAATTCCCCTTTTTTAAATAAAACCGTACCGGAATTAGGTTGAATATCTCTTCTATGTTGACGAATCCGATGATAGTACGCCAGCGATGCGGTCAACGATGGATCCGTAAACCAATTGTAATCTAAGGTTATCTGATCTGTTGTTGGCGTATCAACAAAACGAAATTGTCTAAATCGAAAGCCCGGATTAAATGAAATCCAACTTTGTCTGGTATTCCAGGCCGTTCTCCATCTTAATGGAATACTGAACCTAGCTCCACGTTCTAAAGCAAGACCCACAACAGTGTTCAAAGGCCGGTAAAATAAATCGATTTGATAACCCGGGTAAAAGGTTGAGTTTTGATAGATTAGTTCTGCCTGTAACACATTGTTAACAACAAAATTGGCTTCGTAACTGTGTCGTTGTAGCAAGTCTCCCCCGCTCATCGACACTCCAAAACTTTGATTTACAAATCCATCTCTTTCATTACCTACAGGCAGCACAGTTCTTGGAATCAACCAACTAAAGCCGGTTTTATAAGGGTTTACTTCCCATGATTCGGGTTTTTCATATAAGCTTTGCTCCGGTAATTTTATCGAAGTTTTATAAGCTACTCTTTCAAGAGAATCTTCACTCCATTCTGCAAATGTTAGCACTTGTTGATCATGCAATTGGGTTATATATACCAATTTTCCGGTATTAGGATTAAGATCGGCGAAGAAGGTGTTTTCTTTTTTAAATGTCAG
>PXCK01000094.1 GCA_003566635.1 Balneolia bacterium
AGAATGTGTAGGTCATCGGGTCTGAGATACTCATTAGCGACACGGTAAATGTCTTCAACAGTCACACGGCGAACATCTTCTACGTATTGTTCAAAGGCATCAAGTGGTAGACCAAGATAGGTATTATTAAGCTGCTCGAATAACACACTCGATCTGTTTTCATTTCTGAAAACAAGACTATTTAGAAAACGTTCACGTGTATCATCCAACTCTTGCTGAGGAACCTTCTCATTTTGTAGCCTGCGAATTTCACCTAAACTAGCATTAATAGCAGCAGCCGTATTTGTACCTTCAGTACTTAAAGAAATAAAGAACTGCCCCGGGTAAAGCACACTACTGGAGTAACCTCCGCCAACACCATAGGCTAATCCCAAACGGGTTCTAACTTCTTGCATTAAACGTCCGGAAAACCCTCCACTTAGAATTTGATTCATAACCTGTAAGGCAGCATAATCCGGGTTATCGCGTAAACCTCCAATATGACCAATACGAATAATACTTTGATTCATATCTGAACGGTCTACGAAATTAATACTGGACTCAAAAACGTAATCAATTTCAGGGAAATCAAACTCATTTGCTTCTCCATTGGGTATGGCGCTAAAAGCAGTTTTAAGTAATTCCTGCATTTCACTCATTGAAAAATCTCCGGTAACCGCTACCATCAGGTTAGGGGCAACTACGGCATTTTTGTGAAAATCTTTTAAATCTTCAATCGCAATATTATTAAGATTATCGTACTCAAGCGTTCTATTAAATACCGTATTACGACCGTAAAGAATGTTTCCAAACTCACGACCTGCAATACCCGACGGGTTGTCATTTCTTCTGGCAATTCCAGATCTGCGTTGCGTTTTGGCCAATTCAAATCTGTCCTCCGGGAAAGCCGGTTGGGTTAAAACTTCAATAAACACGTTAAGCAGGTCTTCGAAATCTTCTGAAAGTGTGTTCATGCTAGCTGTACCACTTGTCAATCCGAAGCTTGTTTCTATGGATGCAGCCCGTCCTTCAAGAAGTTCATCGAGTTCGTCAGCTGTCATATTAACAGTTCCACCACTACGCATTACTTCACCGGTAATACCTGCAAGCCCAACTTTGTCTTCGCCAACTAACCAAGAGCCGGCTTTAATACGAACAGACATACTTATTAAAGGTAATTCATCATCTTCAAGCAGGAAGAATTGAATACCATTATGCTCAAAGGTTGTCACTTCCGGTACAACAATCGGGTTCAGTTCCGGGAATTCAATTAATTCAGGTCTTTCAGGACGATCCTGAGCAAGAGCCGAAGTTGCAAAGCCAAAACAAATTAGCGTTACAAAAATTTTCGTTAAGGTAAGATTGATATACTTCATAGTTGATAGAATTAGTTGTCAATAGATGCGGTTTGTTCTTCTTTGGTAACAATTTTACCAACTGTTCTGCTGCTTGGTATTAAATACTGCTGAGCAACACGCTGAATATCTTCAACAGTAACCTGATCGGCTCTGTCTAAATTAGTGAAAACAGTTGTCCATGAACCGGTTCTATTATGAGCTGTGGCAAAACTTAGAGCCAAGTTCATATTAGAGCGTAAACCACGTATCGTTCCGGCTCTACTTTGTGTTCTTACACGATCCAGCTCTTCCTGGGTAACACCATTTGCTTTTATTTCTTCTATCTCATCATAAATGCGTTCTTCTAATTCAGAGATATCAACGCCAGAGTTAGGTACACCAAGTACAACAAAAAGACCGGGGAAACGACTACCCGGGAATCCTGTAATACCCTGTAATTGTAGTGCTAATTGATCTTCAACAACAAGGCTTCTGTAGGCTCTCGCTGTACGACCATTAAACAATATACTTGATAGCATATTCAAAGGAATGTAATCAGGATGTTGTTCATCAACGGCTTTATAACCAATCATCAAAATGGGTTGAGATTGATCTTCGATAGTAAATCGTCTCTCACCTCGCTGCGGTGGCTCAACAACGGTAAGTTCGGGAGAGTCAGGTCTGGCAGGCCAATGTCCGAAATATTTTTCAGCCAAACGTTTCATCTCATCAGGATCAACATCTCCGGCTATAGCAATAGCGAGATTTTGAGGGATATAATAAGTCTCGTAAAAGTTCATCGCATCTTCAATAGTGACAGCATCTATATCAGATGGCCAACCTACGGGAGGATTTTTGTAGGTATGGGCTGAAAACGCAACTGACATGAACTCTTCAATTAATCTGCCAATGGGGTTGTTATCGGTTCTGTCGCGACGTTCTTCCCAAATTACATCTTTCTCTATGTAAAATTCACGCATTACAGGATTTGTGAATCGGTCGGCTTCCATCCAAAACCAAAGTTCTGCTTTATTTTGCGGTAAGCTGTAAAAGAAGCCGGTTTCATCACTGGAAACAAATGCATTCATTCCAACGGCACCCTCACGGTCAATAATTTCAGAAAATTCATTATTCACAACATATTCCTGAGATAAATCCTGAAGGCGTTGGAATTCTTCCCAAAGTTCAGCTAATTTTTCTTCATCAGGAAAAGCCTTAATGCTTTCTGCATGCCATGCTTGGTAGGCTTCATCCATTGCACGAATAATAGGATACTCTTCTTCAAAATTAGTGGTTCCTATGGTTTGTGAGCCTTTAAAAGCCATATGCTCAAAAATATGGGTTATTCCGGTTTGACCAACCGGTTCATTTGCTGCACCAACATTTACGTGAGTCACAAAAGATGCAACCGGGGCAACATCCCGTTGAATGATAATAAAATGCAGACCATTATCGAGAGTAAATTCGGTTACTCTCTCTTTAAATGCATCTAATGTTTGGTCTTGAGCAATGGATTCCGAAGTAAGGAAAACAAATACGAACATTAGAAGTGTTAGATGTGTTAACTTCATAGAGTAGATATTATAGTTCACGTTTAAAGTGTTTTCAGCTACGAGCATAGAGCGGTTAAGTTACGTTCTTATCATGTAAAAATCACTATTTTAAATACCTGTACAAGTAATGATAAAACAATAATCTCCATGAAATATTTCCTTGCTTTTATTTTGATAATAAGTTTTGCTCTTACAGCAGACTTTACTTTTGCGCAAAATAACGAGAATAATGAATCAATATTGAATATTGGAATCGAACGACAAGATGCCGAGAGAAACGCCATGTTCGTTTTGCTTGGATGGGGCGTGTTAAATACGGCGGTAGGTTCCGGTTTAGCAATAGAAGGTTCGTATCGGGATTTTGGCTTTATGACTGCAGGATGGGGGATTATAAATGCAGGTATTGCTGCATTTGCTCTTTTAGGTTCGGATGTTTACACTGCCGATACGCCTTTTTCGACTATCATAGATGATGAAGCTTTTTTTAATCGAGTTTTAGCTATTAATACGGGATTGAACGTCGCTTATATTACTGCCGGAAGTGCTATGTCGTACTGGGGTAAATCAAGCAGGATTCGCGAATTTGGAACAGCCGTTATCATTCAAGGTGCATTTTTATTTGCATTTGATTCGGTACTCTTGTACCAATCTACAGACAGGATGAAGCGTTTAAGCACAACTGTAGATACGATTGCAGTATTACCCGAAAAAGATGGACTTAATCCAATTCCGGTTGTAACTTTAAATCTAAGATTCTGATTCTTAATAATTGATATATGATGGAAGTAGCCGAAAAAGTAGTTTTTGATAAGGTAAACATTAACCTATACTCTAAAAAAAATCCGGTTGAAGTTCCGGTTTTAGAAAATAAAATCATTACAAGTGGGAAAAGTCCAAACTTTATTAGACATATTACTTTTGATGTTAGTGGTACCTTACTGGAAAATAATATAGTATGCGGACAAAGTATTGGGGTTTTACCTCCGGGGTTTGATCATAAGGGTAAACCACACAAACTAAGGTTGTACAGTGTAAGCTCACCTTCGAAGGGTGAAGATGGTAATGGAAAATTATATTCAACAACTGTTAAAAGGTTGATTGATGAAAACTGGAATAGTGGCGACTTATTTACCGGAGTTTGTTCAAATTATTTAGCTTCTTTAAAACCCGGTGATACTGTTAGGCTAACCGGTCCCTCGGGGAAAAGATTTTTGCTACCTAAAAATGCTACTGATTTTAATTATGTTTTCTTTGCAACCGGAACCGGAATTGCGCCCTTTCGAGGTATGGTGAAAGAGCTTTTTGATAAGGGTATGACTAATGACGTGGTCTTGATTTTCGGATGCCCTTACCGTACTGATTTTTTGTATGAAGATTATTTCAATTCAATAGCTAATAAATACTCCAATTTTAATTATTTGGTTTGTGTATCAAGGGAAGAAAAGCGAAGAGATGGAAGTCCTAATTATGTGCAGTGCAAACTTATTGACGAATCGCCGCTACTAAATCCAATTCTTGAAAAAGAGAACACGTTAGTTTATATC
Organism: Balneolia bacterium; assembly: GCA_003566635.1. Classification (GTDB taxonomy): domain Bacteria; phylum Bacteroidota; class Rhodothermia; order Balneolales; family Cyclonatronaceae; genus PXCK01. The sequence continues at coordinate 4,414 of PXCK01000094.1, forward strand.
TGTGGTTTAAAGGGAATGGAATATGATATTTACAGAAATTTAGCCGTTCAAGGGTTTGATTCATATTTGAATTTTAAAAAACAGATGGATGCGAATCCTGCAAACTGGTCCTGGAAGGATATTAAGAGTAATGTTAAGCCGGCTGAACGCGTTTTTGTTGAAACCTATTGAGTTTTAAGCCTGCCTGACTGTCGTCGACAGGCAGGTTTTGAGTTTTTTAAATTTAGCCTACTAAGTTGCCAATTAATCGTATAAATAACTGATTCTATGAGCTATAAGGTGAATAATAGTTTCGTCCAACTGGGGGGGTAAGAAGTCAATTCAAATTTAAAATCTATTCGAATTCATGACAAAAATACCATTCCGGTTTTTTCTGAGTCTTTCATCTTAACACCCGTCTAATACTATTTTTTTAAAACTAAGTATAGATATTTAATACCGAAAAAATAGTCAGGTAAATAAGTACTCAAGACAGAAAAAAGTGATGCCTGGTTCTTGCAAAAACAAAACTTTATCGTTTAATTCCTTGCTGATGTGTCCATTGTTCCGGATAAGTACCCGAAGCTCTTTCAAACAGATTGACAAATCGGGGCAGAAAAGCCGTAAGCCCCGATTATGGGACTGACAAGGCGAAGCTGTGGATTTCATAAAGCATCAGCCGGACTTTTGACTGCATGACTGCCCATTTTAAGAACATGTGTATATATCATTGTAGTTGCAACATCTTTATGACCGAGCAACTCCTGAACGGTACGAATGTCATAACCGTCTTGCAATAAATGAGTAGCAAACGAGTGACGAAAAGTGTGTAATGTTATTCGTTTATTAATTCTGCTTAATTTTTGGGCACGAGCCAATTCCCTTTGAAGGGATGTTACAGAAATATGATGCCGGCACGAAATGTCCGAACGAGGATCTTTACCGATGACTCTTGAAGGAAATAAGAACTGCCATTTTAACAATTTCGCTGAATTGCCAAATTTTTTATGAAGTGCAAATGGAAGAAGCGCCACACCATACCCTTTGGCAACATCTTTTGAGTGAACCCTTTCAGCTTGTTGTATTCTTTTTAGAACACCGGGAATAAGAGATTGTGGAAGTAAGGTGTAACGATCGGAATTTCCTTTCCCTGAACGAACAAGAAGTTGGTTATTTTCCAGGTCAATGTCACCAATGCGGAGGCGTAATAACTCCGAACTACGGAGACCGGCTCCATATAAAAGCCGGAAATGCAACTGATATTTAGGTGAAATATGATTCAATAATAGATTGATTTCATTCTTCGACAGCACAAT
>PXCK01000168.1 GCA_003566635.1 Balneolia bacterium
ATATTGTATTTAGAATAATACTACACTCACTCAAATTTGGGTGTGGTTTAAATGCTGCAAAATTTCCACGCTAGCTGCGTTGAAGTTGAAAAAGTCATGCTCAGGGTACTAAGGTACCCTGAGCATGACTTTTTCACCTTCGCCTTGCTACCAAGAAAATTTCTTGGTGAATAATCCGGGTTAGATAGAGTTGAATAAATAATTGCTATGAATTAATGTTGAAAACTTTCTAATTCAAGGGCACGGGCTTGACTTACTTAACGAATTCTCCATCACCCTTTATCTTTATCCACTTTATTACTCTTTGGCGTAAATGCGTCTAAAAAGTTCATCGGGATAGGCAAGAATGTAAAGGTTGAGTTTTCATCGCTAATTTCTGACATAGTTTGTAGGAAACGAAGTTGTAAAGCGGTTGGAGTGTTTTCAATCATTTTACCGGCTTCAACAAGTTTCTTAGCTGCCTGGAACTCACCCTGGGCATTAATAATTTTAGCACGACGCTCACGCTCCATTTCAGCTTGTCGCGCCATTGCTCTTTTCATACTTTCCGGTAGAATTACATCCTTCACTTCAACAGTCACCACTTTGATTCCCCACGGATCTGTTTGACGATCGATGATATCCTGAATTTTTTTATTGATGGTGTCTCGCTCGGCCAGAAGCTCATCCAACTCTACTTGACCTAAAACACTTCTCAAGGTCGTCTGCGCTAGCCATGAAGTAGCTGAAATATAATGTTCAACCTGTATAACTGCTCGTTCTGCATCAACAACCCTGAAAAAGGTAATGGCATCAACGTTGATAGTAACGTTGTCTTTGGTGATAATCTCTTGTTTTTCAACATTAATAGTTAACACACGCAAATCTACACGTTCCACTTTATCGATAAAGGGGATAAGGATGATAAGACCGGGCCCTTTGGTCTTGTAGAATTTACCTAGCCTGAAGACAACAGCGCGTTCGTATTCACGCATAATTTTGAACATTTGAGGGAGTAGTATCCCCAAAAATAAGACAATTGTGATGGTCCAAATTAGTAGATTGGTTAATTCAATTGGGCTTTCCATATTTATTCTCCTTTTTTATTAGCAGGCCTAACGTAAACAGTGAGGCCCTTAAACTCTAAAATCTCACAAAACTCACCTTCTTTAATAGGCTCATCACTTATGGCATTCCAGTATTCACCGGAGAAAAAGACGCGTCCGGGCTTTTCAGTAATACTGTCGGTAACTTCGGCAACGGTTCCGATGTGTGATTCAAGTCCTGATTTTTGTTTGCCATACTGTGCTCTTATTCCGTAATAAACGATCCAGATAAAGAACAAAACCGTAAGTATTGTTGCCGGAACAAGCCAGTAGTATGATAGCTGCATTTCTTCAGGTAAATCCTGAAACAGCATTAGTGCACCGAGGAAAAAAGAAACGCCACCCCCGGCTATTAATGCTCCGTATGTTGGTGTAAATGCTTCCATAATAAATAAGGCTATTGCGAGTCCAATTAGTAAAAAACCGGCAATGTTTATCGGCATTGCTGCAACCCCATATAAAAGTAATACCAAAGCTATAGCTCCCGAAACGCCGGGTACGATAGCTCCGGGATTGGTAACTTCGCCTAAAATTCCGTAAACAGCAACCAGTGTCAATATTAACATTACTTCGGGGCGAATGATGAAGCTGAAAAACCGCTCCGCAAGATTTCGATCAATAAAATTCAATTCAGCATCTTTTGTGTTTAACTCAACTCCATCAACTTCAAAGCCATGCATCAATTCAAGTAGCTCATCTAAATCCTGAGCTATCAAATCGATGACATCTAATTCTAAGGCTTCTCTTGCAGTTATAGCTGCACCGTCTCTAACAGCAGATTTAGCCCATTCCACGTTTCGACCTCTCTTTTCTGCTATTGACTCAATAAAACTCTCCGAGAAACTAAAAATTTTCTTTTGGGAAACCGTATCTATCTGAGCACCGCCCATTGCCACAGGAGATGCAGCACCAATATTACTAACGGGAGCCATAGCTGCAACATGAGAAGCAAGTGTAATAAAAGTACCCGCACTACCTGCATTAGCTCCATCAGGCGATACATAAACAACAATTGGAAGGGATGATCCGAGCATAGTTTGTACAATCTCTTGCGTGGAGGTTAACAAACCACCCGGGGTATCTAACTCCATAATTAAAACTTCATCGTTTCTGCTATTTGCAATGCTGAGTGATCTGTTAACGTAGTTCGTAACTGTAGGCCCAATAGTGCCCTCAACTCTCATTACGCTAATCGTTGAGGTATCAGCTTTATTCGTATCAGAGGCTTGGTCTGCAATTAAAAATGCAATACCGGAAAGCAGTAATATAAACGGAGATAAAAATTTAATGTTTGCCATACTTATTATAGGTCAAGTGGTAAAAATTCGTTCTCCAGATAATTAATGAACACAAATTCTTAGTATCAATATAAGATAGAAATCTGTATTAAGCATAGTTGGCGGGACTTGTAACCTTAATAACTCGTTTTACCTTAATAACACAAGGAATTAACTAAAAGAAGTTATTCTCAAAATGAAAAGGGTTTTCATCCGGAATCTCAAAGTAAAAACCTCATAGCCCCACACACAAAATTAACAAGCAATTAATTAGTAAAATGACGATTTTATAAAGTTATGACACAATTATTCTTTATGTAACCAGGTTATGAGTAACAGATTTTTAATTTTATCTCTTTCACTTTTGATAACAATTGGATTGGCCTATTATCATGTTAAAGCCAATAGTACCGATGAAATTTCCGGAGCGTCTGCTCACTGGGTTTCGGTTGATCGATTAATTTGGGATGTTCCGTCAATCACCGAAAAGATAGAAATCAGATACAGCCAAAATGCTGATATAAGAGTTTCAAATGGTTCTGTCGAAAACGGGACTGTGATTCAAGTGGGGGAAGAGGCTGAGTTGAATGATGATTTAGCTGATGCTTTTCGTCATATAGCTGACAGATCAACATTTGAAGTTGATGTAGAATTAGAAGTCATTCGTGAGGCTGTGAAAGGGCAACTCGTAGCCTTGGCATTTGATAGTAGAGGTAGGGTTATCGATGCAACTCGGGTTCAGTTTCCTGGGTTGATAGATGACACCATGATCTATAATGGTCTACTCGGTCCAATTTACCACGATTCAGGAATTAGCTTGGCCGTTTGGGCACCTACTGCTCAGGAACTTCGCCTCAAATTATATGATGCAGATAAAAACCATATCCAAACTGTTGAAGCATCTTCCAATAATGAAGAAACCGGAGTTTGGTATTTTAAGGGGACTCACGAATGGGATCGGACATTTTACAGATTTGAAGTTCAGGTTTACCATCACATCAATAATCAAATCAACACATTTGTGGTAACTGATCCGTATTCCGTAAGTTTGTCAACCGACAGCAGGTACAGCCAATTTGCAGATTTGGCAAACGACGAATCCCTCAAACCTGATGGATGGGATAATTTGCGAAAAGTATTGCCTGCGCCAACTGATATCACCCTTTATGAAGCGCACGTTCGTGACTTCAGTTTTTTCGATGAGACAGTGCCTGATGAACACAGGGGCACGTATCTGGCATTCACTTACAATGGACAAAACGGTCGTGCTTTATCGGCCGGTATGGAACATCTCATTCGATTATCAAATGCCGGTTTAAGCCACCTTCATTTGCTACCTGTTAATGATATTGCGACTGTAATTGAAGATCAGGAAGAGCGAGTGGATCTGCATCACCCATATAATCGTTTGTGCGATTTTATTGAAAATGAACGTCTTGAGCAGGAGTGTGAAGAATTCGGTGACACACCAATTATCGAAGTATTTGAAATGTTAGCGGAACAAAATCCTGTTACCGATCGAATTCAACTTCCATATAACGAACCGGGTAGATTTAGTGGAATGGCCGGTCGCGATGGATTCAACTGGGGGTATGATCCTTTTCATTTTAATGCTCCCGAAGGTAGCTATAGTACAAATCCGGATGGTACAGAGCGAATTTTAGAGCTTCGCCAAATGGTTCAGGCACTCGCAGAAATTGGTCTTTATGTAGTGATTGACGTTGTTTATAATCATACCTTCGATTCGGGTTTGTCACGGTTCTCTGTACTCGATAAAATTGTTCCAGGGTATTACCACCGTTATGATGTAGATAACGGTCTGATAGAGACATCCACTTGTTGCGATAACACCGCCGCCGAGCATTACATGATGGAAAAGCTTCTTATAGATTCGGTAATACTGTGGGCAAAATATTATAAGATTGATTCTTTTCGATTTGATTTGATGGGGCACCACCCACGCTATGTTATGGAAAACCTGCAGGAAGCACTTGCTGAGTATAATATTGACGATCACGGCTTTGAAGGTCATGCTATCTATATTTATGGCGAAGGTTGGAATTTTGGCGAAGTTGCTAATAACAGAATTTTTGATCAGGCCACGCAATTTAACATGGGTGGAACCGGTATTGGTAACTTCAACGATCGGATGAGAGACGGCATAAGAGGCGGTAATTTTACCGATCGTGGTCGCTTTCAAGGATTCGTAAGTGGTATGTATTTGTTTCCCAACGAAGATGCATCTGCAAACCCGGATGAAAACCTGGGACACTTACTTTATGATGCCGACCGTATTCGGGTCGGACTTGCCGGAAATCTTTCTACTTACCCTTATATCAACCGACTGGGCGAGTTAGTGACCGGGGGGAACGAGATGATTGGCTTCACTTTGATGCCGCAGGAAACAGTGAACTATATTGATAAGCACGATAACGAAACATTTTGGGATAATACACAAACCAAGCTTCCTATGGATATGAGTATGGATGACAGAGCTCGGATTCATCTTCTTGGAAATGCGTTTATCAATTTCGGCCAGGGTGTTCCGTTTTACCAAATGGGCAGCGATATTTTACGTTCAAAGTCGCTTGATAGGAATTCTTTTGATTCCGGTGATTGGTTTAATCGAGTAGATTTTAGTCTCGATACCCATAATTGGGGAACCGGACTTCCTCCCGGATGGGACAATGCAAATCGTTGGGACGACATGGTGCCATTTCTTACAAGTGATGTAATTCATGTAGAGAAAAATCATATGGAGTTTGCCCATGAAGTATTCCTAGATCAGTTGCGGGTTCGTTATAGCTCGCCCTTATTCCGTATGGAAAATCCAAGAGATATTCATCATCGTTTAGCTTTCCACAATACTGGCCCTGATCAAATTCCCGGGATTATTGCAATGACCATTTCTGATGTAGGATGTGTAAACCAGCCCTATGATGTCAATTATGATGGTATCGTGGTTGTTTTTAATGATAAAGATGAGGCTACAGAAATTGAACTCGGAATTTGGGGAGCAAAATTACACCCGGTATTGGCAAATGGCTCCGATCCGATTGTAAAAGAGGCGCGAGAAGAAAACGGGGTTTATTTTATACCTGCACATACGGCTGCTGTATTCGTAATGCCTGCCGGTACTTCAAATGGTAACTTTCCATGTAATGAATTGAAAGCTAACTAAATTAGTCTGCTTTGGAATCTATAATTGCATTTTTTGAGGATATCCCAACTGTTTACCGGTCATTAATTCTCATCGGTGGGATATTTATTTTTTGGGTTCTTGAAGGCGTTATCCCACTGTTCAAGTTTAATTACAGGAAGGTGCGTCATGCCGGCATAAACTTACTTTTCACGTTGTTCACCGCTATAATTGGATTTGGTTTGGCAGGGGTTCTTTTTTTCGCCTCTGTTTGGAGTAATGAAAATAATTTTGGGGTGATACACCTTATTGAAATGCCCCTTTGGCTCCAGGTGATTATTGCCGTAATGATTCTCGATTTAGTAGGCGCTTATTTTGTTCATTGGGTGCAGCACAAGGTTAAATGGATGTGGAAGTTTCACTTGATTCATCACTCCGATACTACTGTTGATGTTACTACCGGTTTACGGCATCATCCGGGTGAAACGGTTATTCGTATTTTCTTTACCATAGTAGCAGTTTTCCTATCCGGAGCTTCTATAGGTATGGTAATGCTTTATCAAAGTTTGTCGGTTTTATTTGCCCACATCACCCATGCAAATATAAATATGCCCAAAAAGATTGATCACGCTATTTCCTATGTTTTCGTAACGCCAAATATGCATAAAGTTCACCATCATTTTGAGCAACCGCTAACCGACACAAACTATGGAAATATATTTGCTATTTGGGATCGTATATTCGGAACGTTTGTTAAGGTAGATGACATTAAAGAGCTTCGCTACGGTATTGATACCCATATGGATCCTGAAGAGAATGATAGATTTTCGAATCTGCTCAAGATTCCATTTCAAAAGTATAGACCGCCTAAGGGACGTAAATAAAAAACTATTCAACTAACGTATTACACTGTGAAAAAAGAAATTAATATTGCTGTAGAACTAGATAAGAACCAAGTACCTGAGAAGATTACCTGGAATGCACAGGATGCAGGATTAAATAATCCGGCTCATTGTCGCGCAATGTTGCTTTCACTCTGGGATAACGACAACAAGCAAACGCTTAAGTTAGACTTGTGGACAAAAGACATGACCGTTGACGAGATGAAGCTGTTCTTTTATGAAACTCTCGTAACTATGGCAGATACGTTTGAATCTGCTACAAAAGAAGATAAAATTTCAGGTGATTTTCGTGATTTTTGTGCTTATTTCGCTGAAAAGATGGACATAGAAACGAAGGAAAAGTAGTCCGGGCTGGCTGATTAGTGAAATTTGAGAGCATAGAAGAAGTAAACTGATCTTGAAAAGGTTGGTTAGCCTAAATCCTCACATACTTCACAAAAGAAAAATCACCCTTGTCTTCTCGATTGGTTTCTTTCCAATCTGTACCAATTTTATCACGATATTCCGGGAAAAACGTATCACCTTCGTATGAGTCGTGCACTTCAGTAACGATCATTTCATCAGCCAAATCCAGCATTTGGCTATAAATTTTCCCACCACCGATGATAAAGAATTGGTTGTAAGAGTCTAACGCTTCTAATGCCTCGGGAATAGACTTGAAACAGGTAACATTGTCGTAAGAGCGACTAGTAAGAACAAAGTTTTCACGACCCGGAAGTGGTTTGCACCCCAATTCTTCGAACACGCCTCTTCCCATTAGTAGCGGAAAGCCAAGCGTCGTTTGTTTGAAATGCTTCAAATCATCGGAAATACGCCATGGTAGTGCACCATCTTTACCGATAACAAGATTTTTATCGTGGGCGACTATAATTATTCGTTTAGCACCCATTAAACGGCAACTTCGAAACGTATGAACGGATGATGCTCATAGCCCTCAAGTTTGAAATCATGAAGCGTGTAAGCATCTATCGAATCTTTGTAGTTGATAGATAACTTTGGAGGATCAAAAGGTTTGCGTGTCAGTTGCTCTTTAAGTCCGTCAACGTGATTTTCATAAATGTGAGCATCGACAATCGTATGCGCAAAAGTACCCGGTTTTAACTTACATTGGGCGGCTATCATCATGGTAAGAGCCGAATAGCAGGCAAGGTTGAAGGGGATGCCGAGAGCAATATCGCCGGATCGTTGGGTTAAGTGACAGTTAAGCTTACCATCAGCAACGTTAAAAACTACCATTAAATGGCAAGGAGGAAGTGCCATTTCCTTAAGTAAACCGGGGTGCCATGCACTTATTACAAGCCTGCGGCTGTGCGGGTTTTTCTGAATTTCATCAATTACATATTGAACCTGATCAAATTCCTGAATTGTTTTTTTATGGCTTTGAAAAGCGGCTCCTACTCCTTCAAACTCAATTTCCTCGTAATCCATATAAGGAAATTTTCTCCATAAAACAGGATAGATTGGGCCTACATATCCGTCATCATCAGCCCAGGCATCCCAAATGTGGCAATCATTTTCGTCCCGCAGCCAACGAATATGGTTTTCTCCGCGTAAATACCATAGGAGTTCAAGAATAACAGAACGGAAAATCATCTTTTTGGTCGTCAATAAAGGAAAACCATCAGCTAAATCGATTCTATAATATTCTGCAAAACTGCTGATAGTATCAATGCCTGTTCTGTTGGTCTTTCTAACGCCGTTTTTTAAAACCCTCTCAACTAATGATAAGTATGCCTGGTCCATATTCAGGTTATTGATTTTTCGGTTAACTATAGTTTTAAAGGTATGGTTTCTTCTTAAAAAACTGAAACGTTAAATGAGATAACACCAATTATTTTCGTCTTCAACTATGCCGTGATGAATTCCTGTTATGGTATCATACAAGCGCTGTGCTACAGGTCCCATATTTTCCTGATCGAGTAAGATAGTAGTATCATTATGCTGGATTAAACCAACGGGAGATATTACAGCAGCTGTTCCTGAGCCAAAAGCTTCTGTTAGTGTACCGTTTTCGAAGGAAGATATTAGCTCATCGATTGATATTCTTCGTTCCTCAACGTTTATACCCCAAGACTGAGCTAATTCAATTACAGACCTGCGCGTTACACCTGGCAGGATCGAACCACCTAGGGGTGGAGTGATAATGGTATCATCAATCACAAAAAACATATTCATGGAGCCAACCTCTTCAATATATTTTTTCTCTATCGCATCAAGCCACATCACTTGCGTAAAACCCATTTCCTGGGCTTTATGAGCAGGTAATAAACTGGCTGCGTAATTTCCCGGAACTTTTGCATCTCCTACACCACCTCTAACGGCACGAACATATTCCGGCATTGTAGTAAGTTTTACGGGGTTGATTCCCTCACGGTAATAGTTGCCAACCGGTCCTGCAATTACGTAAAAGCTGTAAGTATCTGAAGTTTTTAAGCCAAGGAATTGATCGGTTGCTACAACAAATGGGCGAAGATACATTGATTTGTACTTTTCTTTTGGAATCCAGTTTCTGTCAGTTTCTACTACAGCTGTAATACCTTGGATAAAAAGTTCTTCAGGAATTTCAGGTATGTTCATCCTTCTACAAGAATTTGTAAAGCGCTCGTAGTGTTTCTTGGGTCTGAAAATGGCCGCCTTTTCGTTTTTGTAATTAAAAGCTTTCATTCCTTCGAAAACACCTTGACCGTAGTGCAATATATTAGCAGATGGAGGCATTGGTACCGGTCCATAAGGCTTGAGTTTAAAATCCTGCCATTGACCATCATAATAATGAGCTTCAAACATGTGATCAGAAAAAATATCACCAAAGCGTAGTTCTGAAAAGTTTATTTGAGGAAGTCTGGATTCGCTGATTAATTCTCTTTCGATGATCAATGTAGACATAGTGCCGATGTTAAATAGTTAATAATATTTATGAAAAAAAGTACGAAAGTATAACGAAATATACTTTGACTCGGTTCTGATTTTTTGTTTTAATTTTTAAAGGTGGCGTTAAAATTCTCAATAGCCATTTTTGCAGCTGCTTGTTCTGCTCTTTTTTTATTTTTTGCTTTACCAGTACCGTAAATATCACCATTTATAACTACGCCAACTTTAAAAAGTTTATCATGGTCAGGTCCAACTTCACTTAAAACTACATACTCCGGGTTTCCCATTTTCTCCTTTTGGGAAAACTCAAGCAGAATACTTTTGTAGTTATCCTGCAGGCTACTAGTCTTCTGAATATCTACATGTGTGTTGTAAACATTTTTTATAAATCTTCTGGAACAATCTAATCCATTATCTAAGTATATAGCGCCAATCACAGATTCAAAAACATCACACAAAACACTGTTTTTAAAATGAATATTCTGACCTTTAACACGTTCTCCCACTTCTATTAATTTAGGCAAATCCAATTTTTTGGATAGGAAGGAGAGCATATCTTCTTTGACTAATTTTGATCTCAATTTAGTCATGAAGCCTTCTGTTTCTTTTGGGAAATGCTCAAATATCATCTCTGTGACTACTAAGTCTAGTACAGCATCTCCCAAAAATTCTAATTGTTCGTAGCTTTCGAAAGCTCCTAAATCGGCTTCAACCAAAGTAGATTTGTGCCGAAGTGCTCGAAGAAATAGTGCAGGGGTGTAGATAAAACACCCTGTGATGTTCTCCAGACGCTTAATTTTGGATAAAGAAACAGAATCAAGCGAACGTCGTGACGCAATCGCCTTAATTCGCTTTAGCATGCTGCTAATCTTCTATTTTTTTCAAAACTAAGGTGGTGTTGTGCCCACCAAAGCCAAAAGCATTATTTAATGCATACCGTGTTTTGCGAGACACGGCTTCATTGGTTGTGTAATTAAGATCACATTTAGGGTCCGGTGTAATATAATTTATGGTAGGAGGTATTAAATCATTATAAACGGCGAGGGTAGTAGCAATAGCTTCTGCTGCTCCAGCCGCACCAAGCATGTGTCCGGTCATTGACTTGGTTGAATTTAAATTGATTTTATAAGCATGGTCACCAAATACTTTTTTAATTGAATTTGTTTCGGCTACATCACCAAGTGGCGTTGATGTTCCATGCATATTTATGTGATCTACATCCTCGGGTTTGATCCCGGCAGCTTCTAAGGCATCAGTAATTGATTGTTTAACGCCGGTGCCATCAGGGTCCGGAGCTGTAATATGGAATGCGTCAGCAGAGAAACCATATCCAACTATTTCAGCATAAATTCTGGCACCACGTTTTACTGCGCTTTCGTAGGTTTCTATAAAAAGAACGCCGGAGCCTTCGCCCAAAACAAAACCATCTCTGTCAGCATCAAATGGTCTCGACGCAGTAGCAGGATCGTCGTTACGGGTTGACATTGCTTTTAAAGCATTGAAGCCGGAAACTCCAAGTTCAATAATTGGCGCTTCAGCACCCCCGCATACGGCATAATCGGCCTGACCCAATCTTACATGATCGTAAGCCAGACCGATATTATGAGAGCCGGTTGCACAGGCTGAGACTGCGCAGTAATTTGGTCCTCTAAATCCATACTTGATTGAAATTTGCCCGGATAGAATATCCGGAATCAACATTGGGATAAAGAAGGGGGATATTCCTTTTGGTCCGCTTTCATTGAAGGAAGTGGACTGTTTATAGAATGTTTCCATTCCACCAATACCTGTTCCAACCAAAACGGCTACTCTATTCTTATCCAATTGCTCCATGTCAATACCGGAATCATTAATTGCAAAATCTGATGCAATCATTCCAAATTGACAAAACTTGTCCATCCGTCGAGCTTCTTTTGGGTTTAGATAGTCTGCAACGTTAAAATCAGGAACCATAGCTGCAAACTTTGTTGCAAAGCGTTCTGTATCGAAATGTTCGATAGAACGAGCTCCACTTTTACCATTTGTTAGACCTTGCCAAAAAGCATCTAAACCTATACCTACAGGAGTTATTGCTCCCATACCGGTAATTACTACTCTTCTTTGGGACATAAGAACTTAATGTTTAAGAATTGAAGGAATAAAAAAATGAAAGATAGCTGATTAAGCAGTTTTTTCTTTTAAGTAGGAGATAGCGTCGCCTACAGTAACAATGTTTTCTGCTTCTTCATCAGGAATGCTCAAATCAAATTCTTTTTCGAATTCCATAATAAGTTCAACAGTATCGAGAGAATCAGCACCGAGGTCGTTAGCAAAATTTGCAGACTCAACAACATCGGCTTCATCAGCGCCAAGTTTTTCGACGATAATAGATTTTACTTTTGCAGCTATATCTTGTGACATAATGGTTTGTATTTAATTAAGGTTGTGTTTGAATAAAATTATTCGTTTAAGATAAAGAAAAATTTGAGATTAGGCACCATATCTACATAGCCATGCCACCATCCACGCGGATGGTCTCACCTGTAATGTATTTTGAGGCCTCGCTTGATAAGTATATGACGCAATTTGCAATATCATCTACTTGTCCTGCCTTAGCTAATGGAATACTTTTTGTGATGCTTTCTAAAACATCTTCACTAAGCTTTCCGGTCATTTCTGTGGTTATATAACCCGGTGCAACAGCATTAACACGAATTCCCCTGCTAGCAACTTCTTTTGCCAAAGACTTGGTAAAACCAATGATACCACTCTTTGAAGCAGCATAATTGGTTTGTCCGGCATTACCTGAAATTCCAACTACGGAACTAATATTGATAATTGAACCGGAACGTTGACGCATCATAGGTCTAATTGAAGCTTTCGAATAGTTAAAAACACTTTTAAGGTTTGTGTTGATAACATCATCCCATTGTTGCTCTGTCATACGCATTATCAGGGTGTCTTTTGTGATGCCTGCGTTGTTAACTACAACATCTAAACTTCCCCAAGCTGAAGTTACTTCGTTAATAACAGACTCAGCGGCAGAAAAATCAACTGCATCAGCTTGAAATATGAGGCATTTGTTTCCGGTTTTTTCAACTTCGGACTGCACTTCTTTAGCAGCTTCTTCAGAGCGAGCAAAAGTAAAAGCAACATTTGCTCCTTGTGCAGCTAAGCCAAGAACAATTGCTTTTCCAATGCCACGACTTCCGCCGGTAACCAGTATATTTTTTCCTTCAAGCGAAAATGGATTATGCATAGCCATTGATTTCTACGTTTTTTAAAGTTCGTTTTACTAACCCTTGCAAGACGTTACCGGGTCCAACTTCAGTAAATGAAGTTGCTCCATCATTTTGCATATTTGTTAAGGTTTGAGTCCACCTAACAGGATTTAGTAATTGGTTAATCAGATTGCTTTTTAATTCATCAGGGTCATCAGTAGATTTTCCCGTGTAATTGGAATATAAAGGACAAATTGGTTTCAAAAAGTTAAGATTATCTAAACTTTCCTGTAAACCATCTAAAGCAGGCTGCATTAAAGGGGAGTGAAAGGCACCACTTACGGTTAATTTTTTTGCAATTCTACAGCCTTTAGATTTAAGAATTTCAATAGCACGATCAATAGCGTGCTCGTTGCCGGAAATAACAACCTGCCCGGGAGAGTTGAAGTTAGCAGCAACAACGGCTTCACTATCGGTGCTGGCTTCCGCACAAGCGTCAACTACAACTTCGTCATCCATACCAATTATCGCAGCCATTGTTCCGGGGTTATCAATACCGGCTTGTTGCATTAATTTACCCCTGTTGCGAACTACCACAACAAGCTCCTCGAAAGATGCAGCTTTACAGGCAACTAAGGCAGAAAACTCGCCCAAACTGTGTCCGGCTACCATGTCCGGTTTGATATCCAAGGTCTGAAATAATGCGACAGAATGACAAAAAATGGCCGGTTGTGTAAACTCAGTTTGCTTAAGAGTGTCTTCAGGTCCGTTAAACATTACATCGGCCAAGTTCACATTGAGCAATACATTTGCTTTATCAAGCAATTGCTTGAAACTTGCATTAGACTCGTAATGGTCTTTTGCCATTCCAACAAACTGTGAGCCTTGTCCGGGAAACAAAAAAGCCTTTTTACTCATTAAATCCCCCACTTAATATAAATGGCGCCCCATGTAAAACCACCACCAAATGAAGCTAAAATAACATTATCACCTTTTTTTAGTTTAGGCTGCCAGTCGTACAAACACAGCGGTATAGTACCAGCTGTAGTATTTCCATACTTCTCGATATTAATCATTACTTTGTCAATATCTACACCCATCCTGTTGGCCGTTGCAGTGATGATTCTATTGTTTGCCTGATGGGGAACAAACCAATCTACATCTTCATTGGTAAGATTATTTCTTTTTAGAATTTCGATGGAAACATCAGCCATTGATTCGGTAGCTTTCTTAAATACTACTCTTCCTTCCTGTCTTAAGAAATGATCTTTGTTTTGTACAGTTTGAATACTTGCAGGATTTTTACTACCTCCACCTTTCTGGCAAAGTAACTCTCCATCAACGCCGTCAGTACGTTGAATAAAATCAATAATTCCAACATCATCGGTAGTTGGTTCGAGCAATACACCTGCTGCACCATCGCCAAAAATAATACAAGTAGCTCTATCTGTATAATCTACAATAGAGCTCATCTTATCAGCACCAATAACAAGAACTTTTTTATGTCTTCCTGACTCAATTAAACTTGCACCGGTAGAGAGTGCAAATACAAAACCGGAGCAGGCAGCAGAAACATCGTAACCATATGCGTTTGTAGCATTAATTTCTCTTTGTACTAAAGCTGCAGTGGAAGGGAAGAGGTAATCAGGAGTAACGGTAGCTATAATTATGGCATCAATCTCGGAGCCATCAATCCCTTTAGTTTCAAGAATCTCTTTAGCCACTTGTGTTGCCATGAAAGAAGTAGCTTTATCAGGATCTTTGAGAATACGCCTCTCTTTAATTCCGGTTCTTGTTTGAATCCACTCATCATTAGTATCGACCATAGTTTCAAGTTCGGCATTAGTCAATACATAATCAGGCAGGAAGTGTCCTACCGCTGTAATATTAGCCCTTAATTTAGCACTCATAAAGAGTTAATTTAGTTCTGAAGTAATCTTATCATTTACTTTCATTTCCACCATTTTGGCAGCGGTGAAAATCATGTTTTTAATTGCATGTGGCGGACTTCCCCCATGTCCTACAAGACTTATTCCATTTACACCTAAAAATGGAACACCACCTACTAAAGTATAGTCAAAAGGCCTGAAGGTTTCCTTCAACACTTCGCCAACTAAATGCATTTCCTCAGGTGTCAATTTCATTCTGAGCATTGCACTTTTAATAACGTTTGCCAGGTTCTCAGGTAACGACTCGCCGTATTTCAAAAGAATATTCCCTACAAATCCATCGCAAATGTAAACATCAGCTTTACCAAGCATTATATCTCTACCTTCAATATTTCCAACAAATTCGGGTATTTCTTTAAGTAGCTTGTACGCCTGTTTGGTAATTTCAGTCCCTTTCTCTGATTCTTCGCCTACATTTACCAAACCCATTGTAGGGTTTTCGATACCAAGAATAGATTTGGCAAATATTTTCCCCATTTTGCCAAATTGAACGAGCGTTTCAGGCTTTACTTCAATATTAGCACCAACATCTACCATAAATTTATTACCGTGGATAGATGGGTAAGTGCTACCAATGGTAGGTCTGTTAACACCCGGAAGACGTCCTAAAATCAATACTGATGCAGCCATCAAAGCACCTGTATTACCGGCGCTTACAAATGCATCACACTTCTTCGCGGCGTGCATGCTTAAGCCTTTAACAATAGAAGAATCTTGCTTAGTTTTAACTGCAGTGGCCGGTTGCTCATCCATGCCGATAATATCCGAAGCATCAATAATAGTAATGCGGGAAGAATCATAAGAATGATTCTTTAACTCATCACTAATGAGTTGCTCGGGACCAAGCAATAAAATGTGTATGTCGCTTCTTTCTGCAAGCGCATCCAAAGCACCTTTAATTGGGTTTTGAGGGTGGAAATCACCACCTACGGCATCTACAGCAATTTTCATGCGAAGAATATAAACAAAAAAAAATTAGTTTACAGAAATAACCTGACGACCTCTGTAATACCCGCATTCTTTGCAGGCAGCATGATATTCATGAGTTGTACCACAATTTGAGCAGGTTGCTAAAGTAACTCCTTGAACAGCTAGGTGGGTTCTACGCTTGTTTTTGCGTGATTTGGAGGTTTTGCGTTTTGGATGTGCCATGATCGGTTTTCTTAATTGTTTTGATTACTTTGAATTTTTTTCAGAGCATCCCATCTAGGGTCGGTTGCAGTAGTTTCGCCGGGCTCAGAATCACCAAATGACTGAGAAAACTCAGTTACCTGACCTGATTCGTCAAGAAACTTTGGATGAATCTTTTTTATTGGAATATCCAGCAAAATACTATCTCTTAATTCTTTGAAAATGTTAATTTTATTAGACGATATTAGCAAAGGGCGTACCGCAGAAGATTCATCTTCGGACTCTTCGGCATTTACTTTGTAATAAATGTCGTATGTACACTTAAATTCTTTGATGAACTCTTCGAGTGAGCGATCACAAAGTAGATGAAAAGCTCCATTTGCAACAAAATGGACATGAATCATGTCATGTGTTTTGAAGAAAACTAAATCTACTTTTACCTCTTCGCGAAGTACATCGGGCATATCGAGGGCTTCCGGTTTAACTAACTCGGATCGCGTTGATTTACCATCTATAATATCGCTTATTCGAAAAATCATTGAATCAATTAAAGTATAGCCTGCAAATATACAGGAATAATACTAAAATTTCAATCCCGATTAACTTAAAGGATGTGTTATGAAAATAACCCAAATAGCCTTTGTTCAACCAGGCTAATTACCTTGCCAAGATCTTCGTTATCGTTAACGAAATCGAGGTTGTCTGTTTCAATTATAAGTTTTTCGTGTTCGTATCGTCTTATCCAATCTTCATAAAGTTTATTGAGTCCTTCCAAATAATCAATTCGTATGGTTGTTTCATAGTCACGACCACGTTGCTGAATTTGTTTAACAAGAGTTGGTACGTCGGCTTTCAAATAGATTAGAAGGTCGGGTGGCTCAATATATGACACCATCTCATGGAAGAGAGCACTATAGTTTTTGTAGTCACGTTCAGCCATCAGCCCCATATCATATAAGTTTCGGGCAAAAATTTCTACATCCTCGTAAATTGTTCTATCCTGAATGTAACTTTCTGCTTTTTGCATCAACTCTTTTTGATGACGAAAACGACTAGATAAAAAATAAATCTGGAGATTAAAACTCCAACGTTTCATGTCTTCGTAAAAGTCGGGCAGATATGGGTTGTCATCTACAGATTCGTAATAGGGTTTCCAATTAAAATGTTTGCCCAGCAAGCCGGTAAGGGACGATTTTCCTGCACCAATATTACCCGCAATAGCTACAAAATAATTTTTCTTTGTCATACAGTGCCTGGTTTTCCAAGTAATCTAAACATAGCTTTTTTATATGCTTCAACACCGGGCTGGTCAAATGGGTTTTCATCCAAACAATACACATAAACTGATATGGCCAGTTCACACATATAGATGAATCTACCTAAGTTTTCTTCATTCAACTTATCAAAGTGTATAGATATGATAGGAACTCCACCTTCTACATGTGCTTCCCTAGTGCCTTCAAAGGCTTTTTGATTAATATCATGGAAAGTTTTTCCGGCTAAATAGTTTAGTCCGTCAGCATCATCTTCCTGTTTTTCTACCGATAAATTTTGATTGGTTTTGTCAATTACCAAAAAGGTCTCGAACAAGTTTCGTTGTCCATCTTGCACCATTTGTCCAACACTGTGTAAATCGGTTGAATATCCAAGAAGTACAGGAAATAAACCTTTTCCATTTTTCCCTTCACTTTCACCATATAATTGTTGCATCCAACCACCAATACCACTTAACTCAGGTTCAAAGCTAGCGATCATATCCATTGCTTTACCCGATTCATAAAGAGCCAGACGTGTGGCTACATATTTTAGTAATTCTTTTGGGTTTTCTTCATACTCATTAAACTGGGCAACAGCTCCATAGTACAACGTTCTGATATCTATACCTGCAACGGCTATAGGTAGCAGTCCAACAGGTGTGAGTACCGAAAACCTTCCACCTACATCGTCTGGCAGTACAAATTTTTTGTATCCGTTTTTATCAATCAACTTGTTTAAAGCACCGCCCTGCGCACTTGTTGTACAAAAGATACGTTCCTTAGCATCTTCATACTTCTCATGCATCCATGAGCTTAAAACGCGAAATGCCAATGCGGTTTCTGTCGTAGTACCGGATTTTGAAATTACATTCAGGTACACTTGTTTAGCAGATCCGTCGGCTTTTGGAGCTTCAAGATAATTGACAAGGTTTTTGAGGTATTTTCCGCTAATTTGGTGACCTGCGTAAATTATTTCAGGAACATTTTGCGAAAACTCCGGTGATAATGCATCAATTACTGCACGAGCCCCTAAATAGGAACCGCCAATGCCACACACTATAAACACATCGGCTTGACTTCTAACTGAAACTGCAACATTGTGTATTTCTTCGAGAAGAGCATCGTTGGGCTGCTCTAAAATACTTCTCCAACCCAGCCACTCTGGTCCTTTCCTCGTTTTATTTTGTACATGCTTGAGTGCAAGTTCTGCTCGTTTGGTCGCACTCTCAACCTTTTCAGTTTCAAGGAAAGGTTTGGTATGATCGAAATTGAAAGATATCATAAGAGAATTAGGTTATTTTAGCGTTCTAACAAGATCAAGAATTTCTTGCTGAATACTTTTCTTTTTACTCCACCCGCTTTTCAAGGGTGTGATTTTAATATTATTGTTAACCACTCCCACCATCACATTTTCGTGACCATCATATAGGGCGTTAACAGCAGCTGCGCCTAAACGACTAGCCAAAACACGATCACGTGCTGTGGGGTTTCCGCCACGTTGAATGTGCCCAAGCACACACACACGCATATCGTACTTTGCATAATCCGGTTTTAAGATATTTGAGAGCTCAATTGCGCCACCACTTTCATCACCCTCGGCAACTACAATAAGCGTACTTCGCTTTTTATTAGCGAGAATGTTGTCTAAAGCTTCTTTTATTTCTTTTGTACGGGTCATAGTCTCCGGCATCAGGGTAAGTTCAGCACCACCGGCAATACCGGTTTCAAGTGCAATAAACCCTGCATCTCTACCCATCACTTCAACTATAAAAAGCCTTTCGTGTGCATCAGCGGTGTCGCGAATCTTATCGATAGCATCTAAAGCGGTATTAAGAGCCGTGTCATAACCTATGGTTTCATCGGTACCGCTTAAATCATTGTCAATTGTTCCGGGCACACCGGCTATTGGGATTCCATATTCTTGGCTAAAAATACTGGCACCTTTAAATGTACCATCTCCACCTATTGCTACTAAACCATCAATTCCTTCTTTAGCAATATTGTCATAAGCGATTTTACGACCTTCCGGTTTCATAAAATCCATACAACGAGCGCATTTTAATATAGTACCACCTCGCTGAATAATATTAGAAACTGAAGTACGGTTTAGGTCTACAAAGTCACTATCTATCATTCCTTGGTATCCATATCGAATACCCGTAACTTCAATTCCTTTAAACAAAGCTGTTCTCGTAGCTGCACGAATAGCGGCATTCATTCCGGGGGAGTCGCCGCCACTTGTAAATACCCCGATTTTACTGATCGTTTTCAATTTTTTTTATGTTAAGTTTAAGAACAAAACCAAGTTAATAAATTAAGCAGGTCTTCGTGCCTAATCAAGTTAAATGATTAATATTTGAAAACTGAGTTAAGGATTAAAGCATTTGGAAACAATTTCTGAAAATAAATTAATTGATAAGCCACAAAACGTAAAGCTTGCAGATCTGCGGAATCCGGTTGAAAGTCATCTTAGCGCTTTTAAAACGTTCTATCGTAAAGAATTAAGTACAAATCAGTTTTTGCTTGACCAGATGGTTCGCTACCTGTTGAAAATGAAAGGCAAAGAACTACGCCCAATTTTGGTTTTTTATGCAGCACGGCTGTTTGGTGAAGTAAACGAGCGGAGCTATCGGGCCGCCACTATGATTGAACTTCTTCACACGGCCACCTTAATTCATGATGATGTAGTAGATGATGCTTCTACCAGACGCGGGTTATTGAGTTTCAATCAGGTTTTTAAAAATAAAGCAAGTATTCTATTGGGAGATTACCTGCTTGCCAAGGGTTTATTGGTATCCTTAGAGAGCGATGAGTTTGAGTTACTTAAAATTATGTCTAAAGCTGTTAAGGCAATGAGTGAGGGCGAGTTGAACCAACTAAAGGCTTCCAAGCTTCAAAACCTAACTGAAGAAAAGTATATTCAAATTATTACCGATAAAACTGCAAGTTTACTAGCTGCATGTTGTGAAAGTGGTGCAAGCACTACAGCATCAACTTCTTCAGAAGTTGAACTTATGCGAGAAGTTGGCTTAAATATGGGCATAGCATTTCAAATTCGGGATGACCTTTTTGATTACAGTTCGTTGAAAACGGGAAAACCATCAGGAAATGATATTCTTGAAAGAAAAATGACCTTGCCATTTATTGCGGCACTTGAAAAAACGAGTTTTCTTGATAATAGAAAATGGCGTAAGAAGTATCGTAAGAAGCAGAAGACCCGTACAGAAATAGAAGAAATTATTACTTTTGTGAATGAAAAAGACGGACTCACTTATGCACAAACTTTAATGAACAAGTATTCAGAAAAAAGCATTAAACTACTCAAAACATTGCCTCAAAGTCAGGAAAGAACGGATATGGAGCGATTAATTACCTACATCACAACAAGAAAAAAGTAAAATAATGGCTAAAAAGTGGTTGATTGATGCGCATAATGTAATTCACAAAATGCCGGAATTGAAAAAAAAGATCTCAATTCGGTCAACCGATGCTGTATTAGAATTCTGTGCGCTTATTGAGCGTACTTGTCAAACTCATGGTAATAAATCCAGAATAGTGTTTGATGGAGTTCCACATATTATTCCATCAAAATTTAAATTCATTGAAGTTTATTTTTCACGTGAGCGAACGGCTGATGAAGTTATTCAGCAGCTTCTAAAGAAGGATGGTGCGTCTGATAGGTGGACTGTGATAACCGATGATCGTGAAATTCGCCATCATGCTTACTACTATCACACAGATATTTTGAGGGTTGATGTTTTTCTTGAGAAATTTGTTTACAAATCCCCAACTCCCAAGCCTGTTGTTAAAGCAAAGCTTACTGAAAAGATTGACCCGGGGAGTGATGTTAATCCTCATATAGACGATGATGAAGCTAACGAGCTTCTTAACATGTTTCTCCGTTCTGATAAATGACTGAAATAATAGAAAAAAAGAATATCATCTTTATTTCTGATGTACACTTTGGGGCTAAACCCGATGAGGATCCCAAAATTTTGGAAGACGTTGCAAAATTGTTGGGATACGCTAAAAAGGAAGGGTTCAGACTAATTATTTTAGGTGATTTGTTTGATTACTGGATGGAGTTTGGAGATTCTTATCCGAAGTATGCAGAACCCATGTTGAATTTATTTGAGGATTTTAACAAAATAGATCCAACTTTATACATAACAGGCAATCATGATAATTGGGGTGATGGCGAACTCAAAAAACGTGGGTTTGATGTAGAGCATGAATACCGAATTATTGAGACTGAGCAGTCAAAGTTTTTACTAATGCACGGGGATGGACTAAAAGATTCAAGTTTTGGTTATCCGCGACCATTTTACCATAGAATACTAAGAAACCCTACATTCGTTAGTTTTTTTAAAGCTATCTTCGGTAAACGCATTGGTTTAAATTTGATGAAATGGTTTTCTGCAAAATCACGGAATGAAAATGAACCTGCTAAAGATAACGTGGCTGAGAACCCACTTGATAGTTGGGTAATATCATTTTTAAACAGTAATCCGTCTAAAATTGATGGAATTATTGCCGGACACACCCACCAATCGAAGCTGTATAAAACGGATAATGGTTTGTATATTAATACAGGACGATTTTTTCGGGACAGAACCGTTTTGGTATATACCAATTCATGCTTTCAACTCGTTACATGGGATGGTAAAAAACAAGAATTCACTCCATCGAAAAAAAAAATTGCATTAAGCGCACGTAATTAAAAATGGCAGATAACATAGACCACGACAAATTTTTGAATGATCCTGAGTATCGTAAACAGATACGTGAGAAAAAAAACGGTAAAAAGGGTACACCTCATAGTAGTACACTTTGGAGTAGAGCTACTGCAACACCAATGCGTTCGTTTATGTTGTTATTAGGTTCTATTTTTGTTGCCGGTTTCATTTTTGCGCTCATATTTTTAGCAGTATTAATACAAGGTTTACCATCTATACAGGAATTAGAAAATCCGCGTACTGATATGGCATCCTTCGTTTTAAGCAGAGAGGGTGAAATTCTTGATACGTATTTCATTGAAAATAGACGCTATGTTCCTATAGATGAAATTTCTCCTCACATCATAAATGCGTTGGTTGCTACTGAAGATCACCGTTTTTTAAACCATTGGGGTATGGATATGTACCGCACCTTGGCTATTCCTGTTCATGTGTTAAGAGGAAGACCACAAGGAGGCTCTACCATATCCCAACAGCTTGCCCGTAATCTCTACCGTCAAATTGGTCAGGAATTTAGCGTAATGAGAAAATTCCGGGAAATGATTACAGCTGTCCAAATTGAGCGAAATTACACTAAAGATGAAATTATTGAGATGTATCTCAATACAGTTGAGTTTAGCAATAGCGCATTCGGTATTGAATCAGCTTCTCGCACTCACTTTAACAAAACGGCATCAGAAATAAATGTGACTGAGGCCGCAACATTAATTGGTACACTTCAGGCAACAAGTTTTTTTAACCCAAGATTTAATCCCGATCGAGCACAAAACCGTCGTAATATTGTTCTGGGACAAATGCAGCGTCATGG
>PXCK01000181.1 GCA_003566635.1 Balneolia bacterium
AATATAAATTCGTACGGTTTGCCGTCTGCTTTCATGCCCATTTTCAGGAAATCGAATATCAACGGTAATTTCTTTCCCGTTTTGATAGGTGTCATTGAAATAGTCGGCTCCATCACTTACAAGGGCGAAAACCAAACTTACTATTATCAATCCACCCCAAATATAATTTAGCATAGAACTGCTCCTTTTTTAGTGACCTAAAGCGGTTGAATCTCCGGTTCTTGTTGTGTCGGCAGCACCTTCAAGTGTGCCATCGGCTCTTTTCATTATTGCCTGGAAACGACCAATTTGGTTAATTTCTCTCAGGCTGTGTCCCTTTTCTTCTAACTGTTGGCGGATTTCGGAAGAAATCACTCCCCTTTCCAAGACAATTTCATCAGGTAACCACTGAGCGTGAATTTTGCGTGCATCCACTGCTTCTTGCATCGTCATTCCATGATCTATCACATTTAATATAACTTGATATACATTTGTAATAATGGTTGAACCACCGGGCGTACCCAATACCATGTACAAATCATCATCTTTTTCAACTATAGTTGGAGTCATGCTACTCAACATCCGCTTACCCGGTTCAATAGCATTTGCCTCCCCCCCAACCAAACCAAATTGATTCGGGAATCCCGGCTTAATACTGAAATCATCCATTTCATTGTTGAGGAAAAAGCCTGCACCGGCAACCATCACTTTATTGCCAAAAAAACTATTAACAGTTGTGGTGACAGAAACCGCATTTCCAAATTGATCAACTACGGAAAAGTGCGTGGTTTCAAAACTTTCGATACGTTCAACTTCTCCTTCCTTAATTTCACTTGATGGAGTTGCCGTATCAGGTTGAATAGTACTATTTCTTTGTTCAATGTACTCGGGATTTAAAAGTTCATTGATAGGTACATCAACAAAATCCTTATCCCCAAGATGAGTTGCCCGGTCGGCGTATGCTCTGCGTTTTAGTTCGGTCATAATATGAATGCTTTCGGCAGTATTGTGCCCCATATCGGCAAAATCGAAAGCTTCACTTCCTAATAAAAGCTGAGCCAAAACTACTCCACCACTTGATGATGGCGGCATGGAGGTAACCCGGTGCCCTCTGTATTCTACTTCAACAGGCTCACGCCACACTGCCTGATAGTTTTCTAAATCTTGGTAAGAAATAATACCGCCCCCTCTTTCCATTTCTTCCACAATTAATCGTGCAGTTTCTCCTTTATAGAAGCCATCTCTGCCAAAATCCCGAATTCGCTCAAGGGTTTTTGCTAAATCTTCAAATGTGATTACATCACCCTCCTCCCAGGGTTCATCCCTTACCAGGTCGGGTGTAATGGTATTAGCCTGTTCGATAACCGAAACAAACCGATTTAATTGTTCTGCTTGAAATTGAGAATTCACATACCCATCGCGGGCAACATCAATGGCAGGTTGGATTAAATCAGCAAATGGGAGCGTTCCGAATCTTTGGTAGATTTCATCCATTCCTGCAACGGTGCCCGGAACACCGGCTGCCAAATGACCCAATTGACTTTTGCCAAAAACAACTTCTCCTTCTTCATCTAAATACATATCTCTGTGGGCAAGACCGGGAGCTGTCTCACGAAAATCCAGTGCCCCTCGTTCACCATCGGCAGTTCGGTAAATAATAAAACCGCCACCACCAATATTTCCGGCAATTGGATAGGTAACAGCCAGCATGTATTTAACGGCTATTGCAGCATCGAAGGCAGTACCCCCCGCCTCAAGTATTTCAACACCAACTTGAGTAGCAAGCGGGTTGGCACTAACCACCATACCGTTTTCGGATATCAACCCAAGGGTGCGGTCGGGTTCGGGTTGTGTACAGGCATGAAGAATAAAAAGTGTGAGTACGATTGAAATTCGTTTAATCATAAACTTTAGGAAACTTAATAAAGTTAAAATTTTGGATAAGTATAAGTGATTTTGATGTTAAATGAAGGGATGATTGTGGAAGGATTACCGGTTGCACTTAATCATTACAATTTATTTTAAATCAATCTCTTCGGTTCTACTAAATGGCAAAACTGTTATCCCATTACTTCGAATTTGTTTGCTGTCCCCATCATAAACTACAAATCCTTCCGAAATACCCGATATTTTTTGCCAATAATTGATTCCTTTAAAATAAGAGCTTGTAATAGTCTTACCGGATTTAATTTCAACAGGTATACTTAATCCATCTTTTTCAAGAATCAAATCTACCTCGTTCCCGCTATTATCTCTCCAAAAATACATATTTGGAGGTAAGCCTTTATTATATCTCAGTTTTAAAATATCTGTCACAATTAGGTTTTCAAACAGGTTTCCTCTTAATGGGTGAAGCATGAGTTGATCTGCCGAATTTATGCCTAATAGTGAGCTGGCTAATCCCGTATCATAAAAATACAATTTTGGTGATTTAACAATTCGTTTATTAAAATTTTTATGAAATGGTTGAAGTCTATAAAGTACAAACCCTGCTTCTAAAACGCTCAGCCATGAGTTAATCGTTTTTACATCCACACCAACTTCTACTGCAAGATTACTCAAGTTTAAAAGTTGTCCTACCCTCCCCGCACATAACCGAATTAACTTTTCAAAAGCATATAGGTCTGAAATATTTTTTATTAACCTTACATCACGCTCTACATAAGTTCGAATATAGTTACTGTAATATAAATTGATGTCAAATTTCTCGCTATGTAAAGCAGGATATCCACCCTTATAAATTACATCATTACTATTAGCTGATAATATGGGTGATTCTGCCAGACTTAAAGGCAGTAAAAAAAGATATCCAACTCTGCCTGCTAAACTTTGAGAAATTCCTTCCTGGAATAAAAAGTTATTTGAACCTGATAAAATAAACTTTCCCTTAACATCGGACTCATCAAGGATTTGCTGGAGATATGAAAATAATTCAGGTACGCGTTGTACCTCGTCAAGAATCGCACCTTTGGGATACATACCTAAAAAACCTCTTGGATCCTCTGAAGCGAATAATCTGGTATCAGGATTTTCAAGGTTAACATAATCTTTATCTTTGAAAGTTGACCTTATAAGAGTGGTTTTTCCTGATTGTCTTGGCCCTGTTACTGCAACTGCCTTAAATTGAGAAGCCAGGTATTCGAGTGTTTTATGTGCTTTTCTTTTAATCATGCACTAATTTACAAATTTGGAATTGAATTCCAAATTTGTAAAGAAAAGTTTTGTTTTTCGCCCTTATTATTTAGTTTGGTATAGCTCCTGACAATATCTATCATTTTGCTAGTCATGAGTTTCAATTCGCCAGGAATTACCTTTAGCCAGCGATTGCATCCACCGTGAATAATAGTAGGCTTAGTGTAACTCAGTGGTTTCCGATGTGTTTAAAAAATAGAGGTAATCGAAATCGAATTCAGGTTAGTACCTGATGCATGTAGTGCTTGGCGAAGTAATATCGTCATGGAAATTTTCTACCCCCAATTATCCCAAAACAACATCGGCTATTTTAATTCGTTTTTGGTACATTCCATCTTCATCCATATTAATCAAAATATTAATGTTATGAGTAGATTTATTATCCTTTTTGTGCTAAGCACTTTTTTTGTGTTTTCATGTACCGACGAAACGACTCAAACCGAAACTGAAACAAACGGCGAATTAGAAGAAGAGGTTATCTCCGGAAGGCCGGCCGTAGCGGAATATCCTGCAATTATTTCAACCACTGACGAACTCGATTATGATGGGTTATTAACCGTACATGTGATGCTGAATGAGGTTAATGGCCCAAATACACCAAAAGTTATAGATTTTATAACACTTACAACCGCAACACTACCTTTATCTTTCACTTTTCCGATTAGTGTTTACAATGTAAGAGATGCTCACTTTTATTCCATAACAGCCTATGTTACGAACTCTCAGGGGCATGTAATTGCATGGACCCAAAATCCGATTCCTGCGCTAACACATGGGTTAGATGCCGAGGTTTTAGAAATTTCTGTATATGATGTGGATAATCATCAAGATAGTACCGTTTATACGTTTGAGTGCGATAACGGCAGCATATTCACGGCTTCCTATTGGGGTGAAGATGTTGTCAGATTGATGGCCTCGGACAATAATTACCTTTTACGACAAACCGAATCTGCTTCGGGTGCTCGATTTACCTCCCGCGAAGCAGAATTTTGGAATAAAGGTACAGAGGCGACCATAACTATTGGTGATGATACTCTTTCTTGTACCCAAAACAATATGTTGAATGTAAAAGCTGAAAGCATGTTAAAGGGAGCGGCCTTTCGTGCTACCGGGAATGAACCGGGATGGTTAGTCGAAATCTTTGAATCAGAAGAAGAACTCATTGGGTTAATTCGACTGAATTATGGGCAAGAAATTATTCTCACTACATCTAACGAACCGGGTATTTTCTCATTCAGCCATCATGGTAAAGAAATCCGTTTAGATGTAACCGAAGAAACCTGCATGGACACCATGGCAGATCAGCAATTTGAATTCAGTGCTGTTCTTACGGTTGATTCTGATACATTCAGGGGGTGTGGTTCAGGGTTTTAACCCTTCTTTACCATAACCCGTGAGGCGCTTTAAAACGCTTCACATCATCCGGACGTAGCTTGGTGTGTTTTGTAGTGCGACCACTTACTCGCTTTCGCCACATTCTGAAACTTGAGGCTTTCATGTGTGTGCGCATGATTTCGCGCACATCGTTTTCCTTTAAACCGAATTGAAATTCAATGGCTTCGAATGGTGTGCGGTCTTCCCACGCCATTTCAATAATTCTTGATATATCTTCTTGGCTAAGTTTATCTTTCATGTATTGATTAACATTTATATATGAAACGACGTTCTGCTGAATTGAGGGATTTTTTGGACAGTATCGAATTCTCTAAAATTGAAGAGCTTTTTGATGATTTAGAAATCTGATGAATAATATTAAGAGAACAACTCGCTTTAGCAAAGATGCAGATAAATGAAAAAGCGGGAGCAAATCGCTTCAACAAGATTCTTCCGGAATAACGATGTGGTAGGTTTGGGTGAATATTGTGATCAGTAGCTTCGAATATGATTCCAATGTAAACGTTGTGAACTTAGTGCACTCTTTGTGTTCGTTGTGGTTTTGAACAGGTGGTAAATCAATCAAAACCAAGAAAAAAAACTAAACCACCTCACTTAATCAACGTCATTTTTCTGGCGAGCACTTCGTTGCCTGCTTGAATCCGATATATGTACACGCCACTTGACATGGATGATGCATCAAACGCTACCGTATGCAAGCCGGCTGTTTGCCTGCCGTTCTGCAACTCGGCTACTTTTCGACCTGATAGGTCGAAAATGGCCAATTGTACATCGGCAGCTTCTGGCAGTTCATAGCTGATGTTTGTGGTTGGATTAAACGGATTGGGATAATTTGTATGCAAAACTAACCCCGTGGGTATTTCCGGTTCTATGGGTGTGTTTACATGTTGGGGATCTATAAATTCGTTGCCATCAGCATCTCGGAATAATATTAACCTTGATTATGCATTAGCGTAGCAAAAAATGTTAGAAATGGCTAAAATAGCGTCAGGTTGAGCGATTTTCTATTGACTTTAAATTCACCCAAATGGTTAATCTTCCTGTTGAATATT
>PXCK01000039.1 GCA_003566635.1 Balneolia bacterium
ATCTACCAGGTAGAGTTTGCTAAAGCGATTGTGGAATACCAGGATCTGAATGAATCAGTAGATGATGCTGTGGAGGAGGTACTCATCAACGATGAAAAAAAGAAAGAGTTCAACAAACACGCGAGGGTGGTGAATATACTCTACAAAGCTATTCTGCCCGATCCATCAGCATCCACATACTTGTCTGTACGCTCTGCCCTGAAAGCGATAGCCGACAAGATCAAAATCCTGGAGCCGTTCCAGCCGGATGATATGGCAGATGTAGAAAGGCAGATTGAAGAGAAGCTGGATGAGTCGATTGCCAGTGAAGGGTACACCATTGATTACAAGAAAGACCCGGTGGATATCGGGAGATTGGATTTTGAGAAGCTTAAGGAGAAATTCAATAAGAAGAAGCATAAGCGGGTTGAAGTGGAAAAAATGAAATCCACGTTGAAAGAACGAATTGAGCAGATGGTTGAGCAGAACCGCACCCGGATGGACTTTAAAGAGCGTTTTGAGGAGATGATTGAGAAGTATAACAACTACAGTATCAATGTTGAGGTACAATTTGAGGAGCTGTATGATCTATACAAAGATCTTGGAGCTGAGGCGGAGCGTCATATTAAAGAAAACATGAGCGAAGAAGAATTGGCCATTTTTGATATCGTAACGCAGCGCGAAAAAATAGAACTGCAGCCGGCAGAACGAAAGAAGATCAAGGAGGGCGTGCATTCTCTAATTGAAAAACTGAAGCAGGAGAAGCTGGTTCAGGACTGGAAGAAGCAGCAGCGTTACATCTCGGATGTGAAAGTCACGATCGAGCAGGAGTTTGATAACATTCTCCCTAACATATATGACCGGCGCCTATTTACCTCAACGGTGAATGAGGTGTTTGATCATGTGTATCAGAGGTATTGAGCAATATGTTTTCAGTAAGTGCAAAATACTCTTTTCCTATCCATGCAAACATTTCAGATATAAGTTTGCTGGAGTATTTGCAGAAGATCACAGATGATGAGTTGTTATCAATTTTTAAAATTTATTCTAAATCCTATGAAGAAAGAAGAGACCCGGTAGCTGTAATATCAGAGTTCACGAATCTCATCAACTTTATTGAGAATGAGCAGC
Organism: Balneolia bacterium; assembly: GCA_003566635.1. Lineage (GTDB taxonomy): Bacteria > Bacteroidota > Rhodothermia > Balneolales > Cyclonatronaceae > PXCK01. The sequence continues at coordinate 1,111 of PXCK01000039.1, forward strand.
AAAAAAGTGAAGAGAGCTTAAAAAGAAATTTGAAAAACGTGATTGATTTAAATGTTTCAGATTTAGATCAAAATTTGAAAAATTACATTTCTAAGTTTCTAAAAGAGTTACTGAACCTGGGACAAGTTCTCCAAATGACTCCGAAACCTGAATACTTATTTGAACATTTAGCTAATGAGCATTTCTCGATACCAACCAAGGTGATTCAATTAGCTGAGCTCACAGAATTTATTCTATTTGCTACCAATAATTATAGACGAGTGAATGGAATACCTGCTAAATTCTCTGATTTGAAAATTCCTGATTCAAATCAATATCATCTCTTACTTGATCAGCGTCAAATATTGCTCTATCAAGTTCAAATTGATGTGTTGAGAAATATTACTCTGCATTTTATTGAAAATCCTGACGCCGGTTTGCCAATATATTTTTATGAAATGGAATCGAAATCAGATAAGACAAATTTTGAAAAGCCTCCCTTAGGCAGAAGAAGAAAAAAGGTATTTACAAAAGAGAAAGTCAAAGAGTTTGTGGATGAATTTTTAAGAGATTACTCATATCCAAAGCCACAGAAATTTTGGCATATTGGCGGTGTACACGATGGTGCTATCGTTAAATCAGAGCTCGCAAAGTACATTTTATTTGAGCAGTTCAAAGCTACTGAGGATCAATTCAGTTTAAAGTCTATTGAATCAAGAATAGAAGAGGTCATGCCCAATGAGTACTTACCTGCTTACAGGAAAAAGGTTAACAGAAAAAAGAAAAAATAGTTTTTTCCTTTTTATATTTATTTCTTTCTGAAATTACTGTTATCTGCTGCATAACTTTTCATTGTCAACATTAAACAAATCGACGATGAATATGCATATAAACAGATTAGAAGGCGACAAGATACAGTATGTAGCAGAGCGACAAGAGCTCGAACACTACTTCGATAAACGGATTCGTGAGATCCTGAAAGAGGAGATCCCGGATTTGTTAAAGGATCTTTCTAAGAAAGAGTGGCTGACCAAGCAGGAACTTATGGAGCTTACCGGCTGGAGCGGGCGCACTATTCAAAATATGCGCGATACCCGGCAAATACCCTATTCTCAGCATGGCCGGAAGATCCTGTACCCCAGAAAAGGGATTCTGGAATTTCTGGAGAGGAATTATATAAAGCCGTTAGAATAATGTTCAAACGAAACTGGGTTCCACTCCCGGTGTTACAAAAAGCATTAACTGAGAAGTGCCACCGGGAAATTTCTCTTTTTGTCTTCCTTAAAATGACTACTGCCAGCAGAGTTAAGATTGAGAGTAGAAAAAAGAAAGAAATACTTCGTTTTTTCTCAATCAGTAAAAGCACATTATACAGAAGACTGGAAACATTGAGAGAGTGGAACTGGGTAGGCTACGATGAGCTGACGAGCATTTATTTTGTCAGAGGCTACAAATACATCTATAAGAAAGAGCAGTTCATTTCCAGGACAGCAGTAAGAGTAAAATTTGAAGATCTTCTTCAATTCCAGGTGTTTTCATTTTCTGCTTCTGTTGGTTACTTAGTACGTCAACAGAGCAGACGAAAGGAGCGGGGGGCTGAACGAAAAACGTGGCGTTCAAAACAATCCCCCGCTTCTATTTATAGACCCGTTGCGATTAGTGTTATGGAGACACTTTTTAGCATCTCCAAAGATACAATTATAAATCTTAAGAAAAAGGCAATAGATGTGGGCTATTTGAAACGAGAAAGAGGTTATAAGCCGTTGTTTCATATTAAATATCTTACTCCAGAGTACTACACGATTCATCCTGAACATATAGGAAAGCTTAGAAGGGATGGTCCAATGATCGCTCTTATTCAACCTGATGAATTTATAGATTTACACATCTACAAGAGGAAGATATATTTGTAATTGATGCCCCTATTACCACGGTAATATGTTCCTAAAATGTGGGAGGCGGTTGTTACCTCAATAAAGAAATGAGTGCTATAAAAAAGTAATTAACACAAAACGGATTTTTTTGGTGATGGATGACAGTATGTAGTCACAGTGCCACATTATACTCTCTGTATAACCAATTAAATATCTATGAATGCAGAGAACTTTGAAGCGATCAATGTGCTGAATATATGCAAAGGATTTAACCGGGAGGGGCTGCAGCACCGGTTAACTCCTTATCGGTTCATGAGGGCTGATGGGAGATCTCACAAGATTTCAGAGATACGGCATTTTCACCAGGAATTTAAAGGTGGTTATAGGCAACTGCATTATCATGTAATTACCGGAGATGGTCACCGGTGCAGATTACTCTTTGATACTGGCATGTTCACTTGGCGATTAATTGAAGATCGAAACCAGGATGGAGTCATTTTGGGGCATTTGGTTTAGTATTTATTATTTAATTCGATTAGATTAATTAGATCTGAAGCTATTATTCGAATTTGATAATAAATGAGACAATTTAAATATTTATCTATTTTTGTTACAGCTCTTATTTTCATTTCCTGTTCAACAGAAAGTACACCAGAATATCTCTTAACCATTTCTTCGGAGCCTCCAGAAGCAGGGATCGTTTCACCATCTCAGATGCATGTGGAGGAGGGTCAAAATGTTACGATAAAAGCTACACCAAATGAACATTGGGTTTTTCAAAGTTGGGGTGGTGATTACTCAGGTGTAGAAAATCCAGCCTCGGTTATTATGGATCGAGATAAGTCTATTTCAGCTATATTCACTAAAAGAGATTATCCACTTACTGTAAACACAATTGGATCAGGAAATGTATATGAACGAGTCGTTCAAGCTAAATCGACTGAATATATGCATGGAACACTTGTTGAATTAGGTGCCAATGCGCATGCAGGGTGGAAATTTACAGGGTGGAGTGGCTCAATACAGGATAGTGATGATATTATATTGATTGCAATTGATGGAGAGACAACTATCACTGCTACCTTTGAAAAAGTTGAAGTAGATTTTAATGGAGTTCGCTTCTCAAGATCAGATTCCGGTGGTTACTATAGATTAAAGCAGTATGGTGTCAGTTTAAATCCAAATAAAACGTACCGTTTGTCTGCATCATTTCTGGTCAATCAATATCGTTTTGGCCCATCAGATCATTTTGAAATCGTAGGGAATGGAAAATGGTATCAGCCAATTAATCATGACATTCAATATTTCCCGGATGGAACAGCAATATTCACAGGTGATTATGAAGTAGATTTTCAAACTGATTACACAGTTCAGGTATCAATGTGGGGTGCAGATTCTATGATAAGTACTGGAATATCACTTGTTGATATTGATAAGAATCTGGAATTATTAAGAAATGGAACATTTAGTAATGGTATCAATGAGTGGGCTACAGATGGTAAACCTCTCGAATGGATTACAGAAAAGCCACCGGCTCTTAGTTCAATTGATGGGTATCATTTGACATATTACCGTTTTGATGGTGAACCAGAAGATCTTTTAGCTGTGGAAGGTACAAATGTAATGTTGTTTGTTCCATTTGATACTCAATACTCTCGCCAACATTTAAATAATTTTGCTAACAGGATCGATAAAAGTTGGAATTATTTCATAGAGATAACGGGAAGAGAACCAATTACTCAACCAGTAAGGCTAAATGTGAATGATTTTACAATTAACTATAGAGAAAAACCTACACTTGCAGTTGTAGAGAGTACATGCGGTGCAGGTTGTGGTTACGTCGGTTCAACAGGAATAGAGTTGCACAAAGATCTTTGGCCGGTAACGATTGAACGGCATATGAATAATGAAGAAACACGTGGTATTTTTGAATATGAAATGGGGAGAAATTTTTGGTTTTATGGTGATCGCTTACAGCCATCAGAATTACCTGAATATCATCTTGCCAATGCATTTGCTACTATTTTTGGATATAAGGCAGGAGTCGCAGGGGGATCTACAACTCAACCCGGAAATGAACTCGTTGATTGGGTTCAGTCATATCAGGATTCATTCAATGAGTACTTAACTAATCCCGATTTTAACATTTTGACTCAGGGAGGACAACCGGCTGAGAAAATTCATGGAGGTCTATGGCTCTATATGAGTGATGAGTATGGTGAAGGATTCTACAGAAGATTTTTTGAGGACGTTTATAAAAAACCAAATGCAGCAACAATTGAAGATGCTGTCTTAAATTTTGTTTTGGCGAGCTGTCATGCTGCAGAAACAGATCTTGGTAGGTGGTTTGCAGAAAGTCTCAATTATCCTGTGAATGAAAATGCGTGTCAGAACTAAAATTGAACACGGCTTAAATTCAAATCAAGAAATAGCCTAATTCACGCACAGAAATGAGAAGGGAATTTTATTGAAATTTGTGAGTTTGTTTTACCTATGTTTTACCGGGAACAAAAAAGCCTTGTAAAAACAATGTTTTACAAGGCTAATTGTACCCGAGAGAGGACTTGAACCTCCACGCCCGTAAGGGCATACGCACCTGAAGCGCACGCGTCTACCAATTCCGCCACTCGGGCATCTTTAA
>PXCK01000203.1 GCA_003566635.1 Balneolia bacterium
CCAAGAAAATTTTTTGGTGAATAATCCGGGTTAAAATAATATTTTTTGATTTATAATTAGTTTCTTTCTATTAATATGTAGATTTAAAGTGAAAAAGACATTTGAATAATTAATGTATAAATGAGAGAGCGAAAAAGAAATCGAAAGCCGGGATTTGATTACAGTTCTTCCAACATATACTTTGTTACTACTTGTACTAAAGATAAGGAATGCTTTTTCGGTTCTATAACTGATGGGAAATTGTTAAAGACAGATGCAGGAGGTGTAGTTGAAAAACAATGGTATTGGCTATTTAAAAGGTATTGGTATATAAAGTCGCATGCTTTTGTGTTAATGCCTAATCATATTCATGGAATCCTGGAAATAAATCTGGGTTTATTTCCAGGTCTGGTAGGGACAGGTCGCGACCTGTCCCTACCGGAATTAGACTCAAACTATAAAATTAAATCATTATCGGAGTTAATGGGAGCTTTTAAAACTACATCATCTAAAAAGATTCGGTTATTAGGTATAGAAAACTTTGCGTGGCAAAGGTCATTTCATGACCATATTATAAAGGACGAACAAGTATATTATCAGATTAAAAACTATATTAAAACAAATCCGCAAAACTGGGCTTCAGACGCTTTGTTTTACTGAGACTTTGAGCAAAAACTAAATGCAAATTAAAAGGATATTTGCTTAACCCAAATTATTCACGAAAGCATGAAATTTAAATCTTATACTATTAATAATATTGCATTTAGAAAAATACTGCACTCACTCAAATTTGGGTGTGGTTAAAATTCTTCAAAATTTCCATGCTAGCTGCGTTGAAGTTGAAAAAGTCATGCTCAGGGTACTAAAGTACCCTTCCGCTGATTTTCCACCTTCGCCTTGCTACCAAGAAAGTTTTTTGGTGAATAATCCGACTTAAAAACACTTAAAAACCGGCTAATCGAATATTCTGCGACCTTCTTTAAATACCATTACCGGTTTTTCAAGGTTTTGAAATTCCTCAAGTGGGTTGGTATTAAATACGATTATATCGGCAAGTTTACCGGTTTCTAAAGTTCCAAGTTGGTTTTCAAGTCCGGCATGTCTGGCAGCGTGTATGGTTGCTGTTTGTAATGCTTCAAAGGGGGATAAACCGGCATCATTAAAAACCTTAAGCTCGTTGTAAACACTTGAGCCTGCTGGAAGATTACCTGCATCTGTTCCAAGCACAACCATTATGCCTCCACTTTCCCGCTGATTTCTAAACTCCTGATAAACGATTTCTTTTTGTTCAGATGCCATTCCCCGGGTCATAACAGTTAGTGTGGGAATAAGCCCAACATTGCTTTCACTTAATAACTCGAATACTCCTGTTGTATCTCTCGAAACTGGCCAACCAAGGTGTTCTAGCCCATCTGCACCGGCATTAAGAGCACCTTCAACATCTTTAGGTGTGTCAGTGTGAACCACAACTTGCAATCCTCGTGAATGAGCTTCACTAACAATAGCCTCCAAAACATCAAACTTCATTCTCGGGAGATTATCACGATGCCCTGCGGTGTAGATTGCTTTGATTAAATCTACCCCCTCATCTGCAAGGGTATTTACGGTACTACGAGCATCTTCAATAGTATCCAACTGTCGTGTATTGGAAGCTATAGCCCATCTGTTACCTTCAAAAATGGTACTTACCGGATGTCCATCGGGTGAAGTTAGCATAGGTCCTGCAGCTCGGATTCGTGGGCCTTCTAAACGTCCGCTTGCTACATCATCACGTATGTTTAGAATTCTGGGGTGACTATCCCCCAAAGAAGTAACAGTTGTAATACCGTATTCAAGAAATTGTCGTCTTGCATCAGGATAATTTCTCAGCATTTGCACTAGCATACCCGGAATACCATGCCCGTCCACGAATGGGAGTCCGCCAAAATGAACGTGCATATCAAATAAACCGGGAAGAACAAAACCTCTATTCAGATCTATGATTTGAGCGTCGGATGGGAGATTTTCTTCTTCAATAAATCCTTCAATTATGCCATTTTCTATAACTAAAGCTCTATCGGAGATTACATGAGGTATGGAATCGGTCATGGTAATAAAATTACCATTCGTTAGAATCAATACACCTTGGTGAGGACTACTACCCTTCCAGGTTCCGAATCCAATAATTCCCCACAAAATAATGCCCATAATTGTGAGAACAATAAGGTTAGACCAAAGAAAGCGTTTCATAGGGGAATTTAAGTTTGATTAATACAGCAATTTATAGGATTTCGAGCTTTAATTTACGACCTAATGCCTTGGCATATTTACGAAGGGTGGATAAACGAATATCTTCTGCGTGATTTTCCATCCGGGATATGACAGATTTGGTTGTATTTAATTTGTCGGCAACCTCCTGTTGGGTCACGCCAATTTCCTTCCGCGCCTGTCGTAAAATTACGCCAATTTTAAACATTTCATAGCCATCTTCAAAATCCAACGCAAAATCCTCACTTTCAGCTTTTTTGTTTTTTATAAGTTTTTCTAAATCATCCATCACTCCAACCTCTCCAAAATGTATTCAATGGCTTTGTCCAATTGTGGGTCTCGGTCATGGATTAAGTCATGAAACGTATTTGGGATTTCGATGTGGGGCTCAACTCCCGTAAGTTCCAGATTGTTACCTTCAAAATCGAACACACCCCAAGCCGGAAGCCGGTGGGATGAACCATCAACCAAGCCCATAGCTGTTGTGAAAATAATCCAGCGATAGGTTGGCATTCCCATAATGGTACCCAAACCGAGTTCTTTAAGTCCGGCGGCAGTCATTTCGGCATCGCTCAAACTTTGTTCATTTATGAGAACTACAATGGGTTTATCGGCTGGGGAGAAATTCGGTTGCTGCGCCATTGAACCTTCTCTAAACTGCCAATTTAAGTAAGATTCACGGCTCAAAGTATTAATTACACCATCATGCACATTTCCACCTCTATTGTAGCGTAGGTCCAGTATTAGCGCATCACGGTGTACGAATTGTCGGGCAATTTCCTGTTGGAAATGGCGTAGCTCGCCTGCACTCATATTTTTCATGTGGATGTAAGCAATTCGCTGATTCGATTGTTCATCTACAATTGTCTGTCGCGCGTCCATCCATTCATCATACATCAGATTTCTAATAGAAGCCGATGATTGCCCTCGTGTTCTAACGGCAATCTGTTCATTACCACGTTGGAAAATAAGCTCGACCTCTTCCGTAATCTCCGGGTTGCTGAAATAACGCTCTCTATTTTCGGAATGATTTACCTCACGCCCATTCACGGAAACGAGTTCATCATCGGGGCGTAGCCTTTCATTCAAGCGAAATGTATAGGCGTTAGAACCGATTACTAAACGGTCAATTTTAAACGGATCATCATTCTGAAATAGGATACCGGTTGCAATGGTTCTTGATTCGTAGTACTGGTCTTCGTCATCTCCAGAAGTATTGAAACCCATATGGGATGAATTCAACTCGCCAAGCATGTCATTAGTTAGCCGGCGAACATCTGCACGGCTATTTATGTATGGAAGAAATTGAGCGTAATGATCTCTGAGTGCATGCCAATCACGACCGTGGAAGTTTTCCTCGTAAAAATTCTCTTCGATATTTGCCCATGTCTCATGGAACATTTGGGTAAATTCATTCTTCAAATTTCTGGAAAAACGGTGGTTGATAGTAATTCTGTCAACCGAGTTTTGATTTACATTTAACTTGTGAATATTACCGCCGGCAAGAAGATAATGGCTGTTTTTAACGCTACGGAATTGTGGACTGAATCCCCGGGCGCCGTTTATTTTTGTTGTTTCGGGTGATTTGAAAGGCTCTAAAACGGTTTTCCATAAATTGGCACCTGCGCCATCATGAGAGGAACCGTAAATCAAAATATGTTTTTCGCCATCCTGTATAACGTAAGGCGCCGATTGCGAACCGGAATGACTTACCACTTGTGACCATCGTCTATGAATACTTTCTGTATCTATGGATACGCTCACTTCAGGTTCATCTGATTCCTCATCGTCAAAAAGATCATCAAAACGCTCTTTGCGAAGGGGTGGTATTTGATGGGTGAGTGCAATTCGGTGAATATTTGTTTGGGTATTTCCGCGTGGATAAGAGGGCTGAATGCGGTCTGTGGTAAAATAGATGTAATTGCCATCAGGTGACCAAAACGGGCCGGCTTCTGTAACGCCTGTATTTGTAAGATTGATGACTTCCCCACTTTCAACATTCGCTACCATAATATCCTGTTCGAAAAAACGAAAAGCGTTAAAAGCTATCCATTGGCTGTCGGGCGACCAACGTATAGAAAAATTCCTGAACGACCATAACTCATCCTGGTGAAGGGTCGTATGCCTGTTTTGCTCGACATGGTAGATTTGTACATCGTTTCTACCTCTTAAGTACGCTACTTTAGAGGCATCTGGACTGAGCATCAAGTTTCTATGGTGCATTTCGTGAGATGTCAGCTCGCGCTCGGCTTCATTCCCCTTTGCCGAAATTCGGTACAAATTGAAGTATCCGTTTTTCGTTTGGGAGAAAAGCAATTCATTATCATTCATCCAAACAACCTCAGAAACCCGCTCAGCCGGATTGGTTGGCATTTGGCGAATAAAATCACCATCAATATCAGATACAAAAAGTTCACCTCTTGAAATGAACGCCAGTTTTTTATTATCGGGGGATACATCAAAGCCGGTGATATTTCCATCTGTATTGAAGGAAACAGGAAACTCCAGTACCGGATTTCGGTTGAGGTAAACCGGAATTTTTGAGGATTCGCCAGAACTGGTATCGTACTTCCACAGTTGGTACTCTTTCTCATAAACAACTACACTTCCATCGGCACTGACCTGCAGAAATGAAATAGAGCTTTCAAAAAAGGTGAGTTGCTCTTTTTCGCCATCTATAATCCGGAATAAATTATATTCGTTATTGTATTCATCGGAAATGTAGTAAAGCACACCGTTCGAATCGAACGAAGGCCACATGTTTTTGCCGTCGTGAGTGGTGTGCTCGGCAAAAGTATCGGTTTCGGGATTATAAGAGCGAATGGTTGGGTTAAAAGGTCCGCGGTATCGCTTTCTTTCATAGAATCGGAAACTTTCCCATGTATCGGTGAAAAAGAAATCACCTGTTTCGGGGTGTTGGGCTATATCATGCGGAATATTGAAGAAATGATTGTTCATTAAGCGGCGAGGTGTTGTCCCGCTAATGTGAACCTCATATCCGTCAATGTAATTGTAACGATCGGATGCAAACCGGATAAATTGGGAATCCCACGACCATGAGTTAACGAGGTTACTACCGTCGTGCCAGGTTAAACGTACAATTTCACCTCCGTTTACAGGCTTCTTATAAACAGATGCGTTGCCATCCTGTCGGGCGGAAAAAGCGATGTAATTTCCATCAGGGGAGAATCGAGGGTGGGTTTCATCGCCCTCCATACCGGTTATTCGAACAGCTACACCACCTGATAGGGGTACTGACCATAAATCACCTTCAAAACTAAATACAACCCGGCTGCCATCCGGAGCGGGTGGAGGGTGTGTGA